>CAMWGM010000283.1 GCA_947173755.1 uncultured Muribaculaceae bacterium | reverse complement strand
GCATAGAACAGATCGGAGGCTATCTCGAACGCATTCTGGGCAGTTTTGCATCAGGGGAGCGTCCCTTGGAAGGCAATTTCGGTTTCTTCCTCAACTTCAACGGAACGAGCGTGGCAGATTTCCTCAGGGCTCGCGGCGAAAACTACAGAAGGTTTATCGAATGGATGGAATTCTGTCTCGACGACGAGAGTAAGGACAATTTGCAGAAACCGGGTCCCTACAACATCATCATCGGTATTTATAAAGGAGTTGCGGGCTTCCTCGGCCGCGCGCCATACTACCCTGTCGGAGATCACAGGATTGAAGAAGTCCAACGACTTTTCTCTCTCCCGGTGGAGGATGTTGCCGCATGCATCAACATGCGTCGTGAGCCATCGCTGAATATGGATAACGGACGTCCGCAGAAATGGCTGGACTCGTGGCTTACACTGTTTTTTCAGGAAAACCCGCGACTCGATCTTTCAAAGAAGTTTACCTACGAAAACGAGACCGCCCGCTATCTCGAATGTCTCGGCGAATTCGCCCCTGACTATTACTATGTGGCAAGATATGACGAAGCGATCGCCGATATCGACTCGGCTGCCATGTCGATCAGACAGAGTAAAAAAGGGACAAAGTTCGGACAGTGGTTCTTCCTGCTCTTCTGCGGAATTCCGTCAATCATCATGATCATCGCCCTCCTGACCGCGGGCCTTCCCGATGTCAATCCGATAAAAGGTCACATCGTGGCCACATTCATCATATGCATGATCGGCTCAGCCGTCTTCGAGTCTGCGCTTTGGGGCTTCGAGTTATTCTCCACCTTAATTCCATCAGCTATAGCAGGTGCCGTTATCACCGGAATCTTTTACGCGTTATTCGCCTTCTCACCGGATGCTGTAAACTTCACAATGCTTGCCGTGCTGATCATCGGACTCCTCTACCGCGGATATAAACTGATACGTCTTGAAAAGGTTGACCTCAACAAGGATATTCAAGGCGATGAGTTCGAATACCGCCAACTCGACGCCCTCTATTATGCTTACAAAGAGACCGGTAAAACCCTCGACAATGTTGTCACAAAATATGCCGAACTCCAGTCAGGTGCGGACTATACCAACCGTTCTAACCTCACATATTCCGGCCTTCGATGGGCAGCAGTGGTGTGGATGCTGTTCGTGCTATGGTATTTCTGGACTCCTGCCCTGAGTGGCGAACGATCGTGGACAACAGAAGTTATTGAAACGCGCGCAAAAGCGGGCCAATGGGTTCTCGGGACATGGGAATTCAAACTTAACAGCGGCACACGAATTGTCTGTACGGTCGATTCCATAGAAGATGGGAAAAATATCTTCGGAACCATGAAGATCGGTAAACAGGCTCCTGTCGAAGCAAACGGCGTCGTTCATAATGAAAGCGATACTCTCCCCGACTCATTCTCTTTCCATGCTCTCACCGGAGGTTACAACAAACAGAACCTCAACGTCACCTACAATCCTCGGACCAAAAAACCGGAAGGCTATTATTACGACCGCAACAGCATAATGCACCAGATAACTTTTGTCCGCACGCCTCTGAACTTAAAGAATTCTAAGGAATCTGCGCAATCAACTTCGGAAAAAAGTTCTAAAAAGAAGAAAGAAAAATCGGCGGATACTCATCAGCAGGAGAATGCCGCCGTCTCCACGAAAGAGACATCGGGAAATGAAAAGAACTCCTCAGGAAATATACTGGGAGAAGACACTTTATACTGAGTAAAATAATATACGAAATGAAAAAACTGCTCATCCTTCTGATTCTGGTACTGACCGGGGTTTCTATGGCTTGTGCCGAAAATCAAAACTATGTCGTTTCCAACAAAAAGGGGAAAGCCAGATTTATACAGGTTGAAAGTGAAGACGGGAAGTGGAAATATGTCCGCAATGTTCCCGATGTTTATCTGGAGAATGGAGTTGAAATCTCCGTCTTTGAGATTGAAGCAGATAAATCGCTTAACTATAAAGGTTCACCTTATATTTATCGGAAATCGATGATTTTTGAGTATGATGGAAAATATCTCAAGGTCATAGATCCGGAAAAAGATATAAAACCTGTAAATGAAAAGGGTGAAACAACCTCGGGACTTGGAATAAGAAACTATCTGAGCAATACGGCATTGGGACGGTTCTATCTTACGGTAGTTCCCGGTTTGATAGCCCTGGCATGTGTATTCATCTCAGGTCTCTTCCTGATAATTGGTTTTTTCAAAGAGTCTGTCCCCGCTTTTATCCGATGGGCATTTGCCGTTCCGCTCTGCGTCATTGCCGTACTCGAGATCGGCGCTGCTTTCTCACTCGGGACCGATGCCGCGTGGTGGGTCAATCCCGATGACGTGGGTTACTGGATTGCCACTCCTCTACTTATACCCTACTCATTGGTGGCCGCAATGATGATATTCTCCTATAAATTATATGGGTTTCTCGGCACCCTTGACGGATGGGCGAATGTCATCATTTCGATACTTCTGATCATCGGTATCATACTG
>CAMWGM010000282.1 GCA_947173755.1 uncultured Muribaculaceae bacterium | reverse complement strand
GAGGGTCGCAGACCCTCAACCTTTCGTAACCCCACCTTAAGCGAACGGTGTCACAATAAAAGCGCATGCGTTATTGTGACGCCGTGAGCGTAGGTGGGGTAAAAGAACCTGCAGAAATGTAGGTCGAAGACCTTCAACTTCCACTCTCGCAACCCTATACACTCTTTTCATCCCTCTCCACTCTCCACTTCAAAAAGGATCATTATCGCACCATTTTCCCATCCCGGAGGTTGTAACTTTGCATCCGTAAGCGAAAAGGCATCGCGAAACGCAAAACCTTCTCAATTATCCTTGGCCGATAGTCTTACCGTCGTTTTTATTTTTTATCGGGATAGGCTATACGCGAATGATACATTGTTGTAAGGCGACGCGCGAACGAATCCTTTATGTCGCGGACATCCTTAAACGAGATCGGCGACTCGTTGTGCAGTCCATCCGCTATCTGCGAGTCGATTATCCGGTCGACAAGCGCGCGGATCGACTCAGGCGAATAGTCCTTGAGCGAACGCGAGGCAGCCTCGACGGCATCAGCCATCATCAGCAGCGAGGTTTCCTTGCTCTGGGGATTAGGTCCGGGATAGGTGAAAGGTGTGGGATCGACCTCCTCGCCCGGGTGAGCGTTGCAATAGGTATTATAGAAATATTTGGCCGTACCTTTGCCGTGATGCTGTGAGATGAAATCGCGGATCGCGCCGGGCAGTTTGGCTCGTTCCGCCATCGAGAGACCCTCGGTGACATGCGAGATGATGATGCGTGCGCTCTGTTGGGGCGACAGTGCGTCATGCGGATTCACTCCATGCTGATTTTCAGTAAAAAAAGCAGGATTTTTGATCTTTCCGATGTCATGATAGAGCGCGCCCGTACGGACCATCTGTATGTTGGCTCCTATGGCACGAGCTCCTTCCGAAGCCAGATTGCTCACGGCCATCGAGTGGTTGAACGTACCGGGACATTCCTCCGACAGTTCACGAAGGAGAGGATTATTGATATCCGAGAGTTCGACGAGGGTCACTCGCGACGTGAAGCCGAACGTCCGCTCGATCAGGAACATAAGGACGTAGGAGAAGGATATGAGGATCGCGTTGATACCGAACGCTCCGAATATGCGTCCCTCGGTCTTGTCGAGCGTACCGGTCTGGATTATCTCCACCGCTATATGTCCCAGAGCGTATGCGAGGAAGATGATCACCGCCGTGCGGATCAGTTGCGAACGCCGCGAGAGGTCGCGCAGTGAGTCGATGGCGGCCAGTCCGGCAATGAGTTGAATGAAGATGAACTCAAGAGCCGAGTTGGAGATGATGGCACATGCCAGCACCACTGTCATCAGCGTCAGAAGTGCCGTGCGCGAGTCGAGGAAGACAAGCACCATGATCGGCACCATCGTGAAGGGAGTGACGTAGAGGCCCACGCGGAATGTCGCGTTCATGGCGTAGGCGAACAGCGTGAACAGCACCGTCAGACTCACCAGATAGACCATCGTCCGGTTGTCGGCGAAATATGCCGGGCGGAAGAGCATCAGATAGGCGAACAGTGCGCCTAACAGTATAGTCATATAGAGCGTCTGACCCGCCACCGGATAATGATGCTGGGTTATGGCCGCATCATTTCGCTCGGCAGCCATCTGCTCGTAAGTCTGCAGAACCGTTGCGAGGCGCGAAGTAACAATATCACCCTTGTCGATGATACGTTCACCCTGCTGGATGATACCCACGGGAGCCATCGCTTTCTGATAGGCGTCGGCCAGCAGACGGGCGTTCGCCACTGAATCTGCAGTGATGTTGGGGATAAGAGCCTCCGATATGCGTGCCGCGGTCAGGGCCTGACGCACACTGCGGTCACCCAACAGTGAGTCGAGTTGCTCGTAGGCACGGAAAGTGGAGCGCATGTTCCTCGTCGGCACCGATATGGCCACATGGTCGGTGATGAATCTGACGTCGGGCAACTCTCCGCGCACGATTTTCTGATATGTGTCGCGGTCGACGATACCGTCCGAGTAGAGCGACTTCAGAGCCTTTATGACCTGATTCTTCTGGCCGGGAGTGATCTTTTCGTCAGGGAGTGCGTTGATCTTGGCTGTACACTCGGCTATGATGGTCTTCTCGAGATTAAGATCGCGCTTATAGACCGGCTCGAAGTTTGAGTCGATGCTGTCGCGCAGACGCGCGCGGCTCACCGAATCAAGGCGGATGGGTATGTCGAACGGCGCCGTCAGGAGAGGATAGGTCCAGGGGCGGTTTTCCTCGAAGATGTAGTGCTTGCTGTCGGACCGCGGCAGGAAATAGACCAGCGACGCGACAGCCACCACAAACAGACACACGCGTAGAATCAGATTTTTCCGGCTGAGTGAAGTCATAGGAGTCTGAAGTGATTGTTAGTGTGGAGAGTTTCAGAGACTCATCATCTGGAACAAAGCGATGAACGGCTGGAACACCAGTCCGCCGACGAAACCGCCGATTGTCCACCACATGGCTTTTTCCGACGCATCGGCTGCCTCGTCAAACCGACCCTGACGCCAGAGCGGTTGCACTTTTGATGCATAGACTATGGC
>CAMWGM010000281.1 GCA_947173755.1 uncultured Muribaculaceae bacterium | reverse complement strand
GAATCGGCCCTAATTTTCATCTGACACTAAAAAAGTTTAGCGGACAGTAATAATTCCGTATAGTCACACCCCATGATGGTGAACTTCCTCCGGGAATGTCAATGGTGTCATATTACAATATTGCCGCCGCTATCAGAGAACAGCTTACGGAACGAGGTTTCACCGAAGATCCGGATTCACCTCTCCTTGTGAATATAGGTCTGACTGTGAAGAAGCAGTTGGTTGATGTGCCGGTAACGCAGACCGTCCAGACCGGCCCTTCGGTTCCACCCCCTCCTATGGTGGTTGTCCCGCGACCGCTTCCCAGACCGATGAGACCGGGCATCGTGCCGGGTCCCGGGCCTGCAGTCAACGGAGTAGTTCCTGTGTTCGTGTATCCTCGTGCCTATTACTGGCCGAACTATACCACATATACCCAATGGGTTCCAAGTATTTATAAAGAAGGTGTCCTCACGATGGATCTTGTCAACATAGATAAGGAAGAACCGGTATATACCGCATCGGTCGCCACAATTCTTGACAACGGTGACAGTGAGTTGCAGACGCTTTCGGGAATAACGAAGGCTGTCCAGGTTCTCTTCTCGAAGTTCCCGATTCCGATTCCCGGTCAGAAATGATCATAGACGAAATTAAAGAGGACTCAGGACGTCTTTTTTTATGAAAAAAGACGTCCTCTGCTCACGCAGGAGACGCCTGAAATTATAATCATCAATTCTAATTATCGGTATGCGTTTTCTCAAACTCTTTCTTCGCAGCGTTGAACCGAAGCGAAGGTAGTTGAACAAAATCAACTAAGATTCCGATTACTCAATTATTATGGAAAAAACTATGGTTTACAAAATAGATGGATAGAAATTGTACACTTTATGCGTTAGAGAGAGCACTACTGCTCATCAGATGGATGAAGCAGAAGCGTAGAAGGTTGTGAAACACATAGTTTAATGAACAACCGGAAGGTTAAGATACCGGAATAATAGTGTTGAGATTATTGAAAATGAATACTATTATGAAGAAGATTAGAAAATGAAAATTGACTGAATTAAAAGGAATAAAATTTGACTGTAGAGAGTAAAAGAAAAAGGAATAAAACTGTAAAATCGTCGTCCCTGATGCAGATGAAAAGGAAGAAATCAGAAGTTATGCAAAAGGGGGGTTGTTTTACGATTGCAAAGTTACGGAGTTTTCGCCGACTGTGCAAGTCGGTTAACTCACTTTAAATAAAGATAATCGAGATTTAACAATCCGGCAGTTCCTGATAGATTATTATACGAAATTTTTACTAAAAAATGGTTAATAAAATCATTTCACAGTCGTTAAAATCCTGAATTGGTAGTTCCGATCGAGCGGAAAAATTCAGCCCGCAGGTCGGGACGGTTGTCGAATTCGCCTGACCAGTCGACGGTAGTGGTGGCTGCGGACTGTTTTTCGACTCCGCGCATGCGCATGCAAAGGTGGGATGCGGTGCAACTGACGATCACTCCCTTCGCACCGAGTTTTTCCTCGATGATATGACATATCTGATGGGTCAGTCGCTCCTGAACCTGCAGACGCCGGGCATAAAAATCTACGAGACGCGCGAGTTTGCTCAGACCGATGGTTTTCTCATCGGGAATATATCCGACAGAAACAGTGCCGAAGAAGGGCAGGATGTGATGTTCGCACAGGGAATGAAACTCTATATCCTTAACAATGATAATCCGGGATCCGTCATTCTCAAAGAGCGCATCGTTGATGATCTCGTCGGCATCCTGACGGTATCCGCGGGTGGCGAATGCAAGAGCCCGGGCTGCACGCATAGGAGTTTTGATCAGACCCTCACGGGCGCTGTCCTCTCCGATCAACCGGATGATTGCTTCATAATGGGCCGCAATTTCGGCTATCGTTTCTTCAGACAATCCTGTCTCTTTATCCATATATTATGAAATGAAACTGCAGATTATATATCAGTGGGATATGCGGTCGCGAACCACTCTGATTTCTTTCTGATAAGATGGAAAGGCCTTGCGCATCTCGTCGGCTGCGGCATTGGCCTCCTGCTGGGTCTTGAAATCACCAACCTTCACGCGCCAGTAAGGGGAATTATACTGAACATACGTCTGGTACTGCGGAAACTTCGCAGCCACGAGACGTTGTTTTGAACGTGCCTCATTTTTGGCTGTACGGGCGTTATTATCTGAAAACACCTGGACCCTGAAGCCGGCCATGCGTCCCGCAACTGTCTTACCACCCTCGCCGGAAACTTCGTCGGGGGTCTGTGTCGTCTCGACAAAAATCAGACGCTGCTGCAATTCCTCGGGCATGACGATGACGTTACGACCGGCCGAACCGGTGATATGGTCGACGATCGATGGCTGCGAGGAATCGGCCATGGAGGTCGAGACTGCGAGCGATACTGTCAGGTTGAGAGCAACCGACAACAGACGTATAGGCAGGCGCATGAAAAAAGATGATGATACAAATGAGAATATTGAGGGGGAGGGGTGGAAGCAATGGAGAGTCCACACCTCCCCTTCATGGAAGGATTAGAGAATTGCTTTTAGAAAGCCTTTACGATACCCATGAATGAGTTGGCTTCGAGAGCGGCACCAC
>CAMWGM010000280.1 GCA_947173755.1 uncultured Muribaculaceae bacterium | reverse complement strand
GAAGGAATTCAAGGCAAAATGGCAGGCCGAGAAAGATCTCATCAACCGCATCCAGCAGAACAAGATCGACATCGAGCAACTCAACTTCGAAGCCGAACGTGCTGAACGCGAAGGCGATTATGCCAAAGTGGCCGAGATCCGCTACTCCAAGATCCAGGAAAAGGAGAAAGATAACGCCACGATACAGGAACAGCTCAACTCGATGCAGGGCGAGAAAGCCCTCATCAAGGAAGAAGTTGATTCCGACGACATCGCCGACGTCGTCTCCCGCTGGACCGGAATACCTGTCCGCAAGATGGTCCAGAGCGAGAAAGAGAAACTCCTCCATCTCGAAGCCGAACTCCACAACCGTGTCGTCGGTCAGAACGATGCTATCCGCGCCATCGCCGACGCCGTCCGTCGTTCGCGTGCGGGTCTTAACGATCCCCGCCGCCCCATCGGTTCGTTCATCTTCCTCGGTACCACAGGTGTAGGTAAGACCGAACTTGCCAAGGCTCTCGCCGAATATCTGTTTGACGACGAAAATATGATGACCCGTATCGACATGAGCGAATATCAGGAGAAACACTCCGTCTCGCGTCTCGTCGGTGCACCTCCGGGATACGTCGGCTACGATGAAGGTGGTCAGTTGACCGAGGCCGTCCGTCGCAAACCCTACTCGGTAGTCCTTTTCGACGAGATCGAGAAAGCCCATCCCGATGTCTTCAACATTCTTCTTCAGGTTCTCGACGACGGCCATCTGACCGACAATAAGGGTCGTCTCGTCAACTTCAAGAACACCATCATCATCATGACCTCCAACATGGGTTCTCATGTCATCCGCGACAACTTCGCCAAGATGACCAAGGAAAACCGTGAGGAGACAATCGAAACCACAAAGAATGAAGTGCTCGACCTGCTCAAGCAGCAGATCCGCCCCGAGTTCCTCAACCGTATCGACGAAATCATCATGTTCACCCCGCTCAACGAGGTAGAAATCGAAGAAATCGTCGGACTTCAGATCAAATCGATCCAGAAGATGCTCGCCCGCAACGGTGTCACTCTCGAGGTTACTCCCAAGGCCCTTCACTTCCTGGCTGAGGAAGGCTACGATCCCGAATTCGGTGCCCGTCCCGTCAAGCGTGTCATCCACCGCATGGTGCTCAACCAGTTGTCTAAAGATATCCTCGCCCAGAAGGTCGACCGCGATCACCCGATCATCATCGACTATGACGGAAACGATATAGTATTCAAGAACTGACGGATATTTTCCCTGTTACTTCTCACCCCGGTTACTTTTGTAGCCGGGGTGAGTTTTTTATTGCGACACATCATCTTTTCCTTACTTTCGAAAAAATATCCCAAACATGTTCAACAACATATGAATTTCCATAACCAACTCCTTCGCCCAAGTGTTTTAATACTGTAAATCAGCCATGAAGAAGGCGTCAGTACTACTCCACCTCCACCCTTGACTGCTAAATCAGCACTTCTTACCTTTACAATTTTCACCAGTATGAAAAACTTCTTCTCCCTCACGCTTCGCGCCACGTTCGCCTCACTGGTAGTGGCCATGGCTCTCCCGGCATTCGCTCAGGAAACCTCAGGAACCGCTGAAAAGAAAATCAAGGACCACCGCACCGATCCGCAGGTATTTTTCCTCCAGGAAGGCGACGTCGCCAACAGTTTCCTCCTTCTCCCTCCTCCGCCCGACGCAGCCTCGATCACATTCCTCAACGACCAGGCCCGCTATCAGTGGGGCAAGACCATGCGCGACACTCCCCGCGGTGACCAGGCTGTCGAAGATGCACGCATCAGCGGCAACGGAGTGCCCAGAGCATTCTCCGAGGCTTTCGGAATCGAAATCACTGAAGAGCAGACCCCCGAGATTCTACGCCTCATCGTCGGGATGCGTGAGGATGCCGGCGACCTCGGCACACGTGATGCCAAAGATTATTACAACCGCACCCGTCCATTCAGTTTCTATGGCGAGATGACCTGCAATCCCGAACAGCAGGAGGAACTCTCCACTAACGGTTCCTATCCGTCAGGCCACACCTCCATCGGCTGGGCGACAGCCCTCGTGCTGGCCGAAATCAACCCCGAGCGTCAGAACGAAATCCTCAAACGCGGCTATGACATGGGCGAAAGCCGTGTGATCTGCGGCTATCACTTCCAGAGTGATGTCGACGCAGGTCGTCTGACAGGCGCCGTTACTGTGGCACGCCTCCACGCCGACCCGGCATTCCAGAAGCAACTCGAAAAAGCAAAAGCAGAATTCCGCGCACTCAAAAAAGCCGGTAAAGTAGCAGCCGGTACACCTGTCCCCACTCCCACCACCACCGACTGAATTCTTCTGTCACACTCTGTATAGCACGGAATCTCTATCCGAGAGTTAATCATTTCGAGTTCCACATTTTCAATTCTTCAAGTCATGCGTCCGCTTCAACTCACGATTGCGGCCTCCCTCCTGTGTGCGTTTTCCTCACTGGCCGCAGAACCCGAATCCCCTCAGTTTAAAATCACTCCGACAGGTCGAATCCTCATGGACGGCGCCGTCTATCTCGGTGGAAACAAGGGTGTCGTAGATGCCGATGAAAACGGCAATAATGC
>CAMWGM010000279.1 GCA_947173755.1 uncultured Muribaculaceae bacterium | reverse complement strand
CTCCCCACGAAGTTGAGGAGTTTGCCACCTCGGCCAAAGCGCGCGGCATCAAAGTGATCATTGCGGCGGCAGGTATGGCAGCGGCACTTCCCGGTGTGATCGCGGCCATGACACCCCTTCCTGTTATCGGTATACCGGTCAACTCGACTCTTTCCGGCATGGACGCACTCTATTCGATCGTCCAGATGCCTCCGGGCATCTCGGTTGCCACCGTCGGCATCAACGCGGGAATGAACGCAGCCGTCACGGCCGTGCAGATACTCGCGCTCGCCGATCCCGAACTTGCCGAACGTTACGAAGAATATCGCGCTTCGCTCCGCGACAAAATCGTAAAGGCAAACCGCGAACTTCAGGAGGTGAAATACGAATATAAAGTAGACTGAACTTGAAACGTAATCTTAATTATCGCCGCCGTCCGACCTCGGAAGTCAAAATCGGAAATGTCAAGGTCGGCGGCGACGCTCCCGTTATACTCCAGTCGATGACTTCGACCTCGACGATGGATACTCCCGGAAGTGTCGCGCAGATCGAGCGCATTGCCGATGCCGGAGGCGAGATGGTCCGACTCACCGCTCAAGGCGAGCGCGAGGCTGTCAATCTGACCGAGATACGCGACCGGGTCCGCGAGGAGGGTTATGACACTCCGCTCGTGGCCGATATCCATTTCTCTCCCAAGGCAGCCTTTGCCGCCGCCGAACGAGTGGAAAAAGTGCGCATCAACCCGGGCAATTTCGTCGATCCGGGCAGAGTGTTCCGCAAGATCGAGTTTACCGATGAGGAGTATGCCGCCGAAATCGGAAAAATCGAACGCGGACTCCTCCCGCTGCTCGAAATATGCCGTGCCCACGGGACCGCACTTCGCATCGGGGTAAATCATGGCTCGCTTTCCGACCGCATCATGTCACGATACGGCGACACTCCTGCCGGAATGGTAGAGAGCGCTATGGAATTTCTCCGCGTCTGCGTGGCTCACGATTTCAAGGATGTTGTCATCTCGATCAAAGCATCCAACGTCAGGGTCATGACCGAGACCGTGCGTCGCCTCGTCAAGGCTATGGATGCCGAGGATATGCACTTTCCTCTCCATCTTGGAGTCACCGAGGCAGGTGACGGCGAGGATGGCCGAGTGAAGAGCGCGGTGGGAATCGGCTCACTTCTTGTCGACGGCATAGGCGACACAATCCGCGTCTCGCTCAGTGAGGCACCTGAAGCCGAGATACCGGTAGCACGCGCCATAACCGACCATGTCGTTTCAATCTCCAATCATCTTCCTCAGGCGGAAGAAGTGGAAGTGGCCGAAACGTTTGACGATGCCGATCCTGCCCCGCGAAGAGGGAGATTTTCACCTAAAGTGCCGGTGGTGGTCGGACTCGATCTGCAACCGGATGCCGGATGGATTGACCTCACCGTGGAGAATTTCGACGATAGGATCAATGAAATTCTCGCTGCTCCCGAGCGATATGTCGTGGCAAATCTCTCGGCAGTCGCTCCCGTAACGGAAGGTAAGGTGATACTCCACCGTCTTGCTGAAGCAGGTGCCGAAAATCCGGTCATTCTTCATCGCGACTATTCGGACACACCGACCGACACGACCATCACTGCCGCTATCGAAATGGGATCGCTCTTGCTCTCAGGATATTCCGACGGCCTCTGGATTGAGGATAAGAAGATGACCAAAGAGCAACTCGAGTCGCTTGCGCTCAACGTTCTTCAGGCCACGCGTCAGCGTATCTCGAAAACGGAATATATATCCTGTCCCGGTTGCGGACGTACTCTCTACGACCTGCAGACCGCCATAGCCCGAATAAAAGAGGCTACCGGACACCTGACCGGACTGAAGATCGGCATCATGGGTTGCATCGTCAACGGACCGGGCGAGATGGCCGATGCCGACTATGGATATGTTGGTGCCGGTGTAGGCAACGTAAGCCTCTATAAAGGCAAACAATGCATGGTAAAGAACATTCCGACCGAGGAGGCTCTTCCGCGCCTGATCCAACTGATCAAGGATAACGGCGACTGGAAGGATCCCGAATGAAACGATAAAGATGGAAGTCAACCCACTCTTCATGCAGCGGGCTCTGGAACTCGCAAAAAACGGCGCACTCGATGCGTCCCCAAACCCTATGGTCGGTGCCGTCATAGTCGATGCCGGCGGGAAGATAATCGGCGAAGGATGGCATAGACGCTGCGGCGAAGGCCATGCCGAGGTAAACGCCATAGCCTCGGTGGCAGACGAATCCCTGCTAAAGGACTCGACAATCTACGTCACTCTCGAACCTTGCTCACACTATGGAAAAACCCCGCCTTGCGCCGACCTGATCATTTCCAAAGGAATCCCGCGTGTAGTGGTCGGCTGCCTCGACCCGTTTCCCGAAGTGTCGGGACGCGGGATCGCCAGACTGCGCGAAGCGGGCATAGAGGTTGTCACCGGAGTACTCGAGGAAGAGTGTAGAAAGTTAAACGAGAAATTTATAACCGCCCACACTCTTCAGCGACCCTTCATCACTCTGAAATGGGCCGAGAGTGCCGATGGCTATCTTGACGCCCGGATCTCTACTCCCTTCACCCGCATGCTCGCACATAAACTCCGCGCGACAAGCGACGCGATCCTTGTGGGGAGC
>CAMWGM010000278.1 GCA_947173755.1 uncultured Muribaculaceae bacterium | reverse complement strand
TCGTTAGACTGATCACCGATTTCAGGAAGCGCAAACCACACCTTCAGGTCATTCTCGAACCCGGAAGCGCATGGACCTGGCGCACCGGCGATCTCCTCACCACCGTCCTCGACGTCGTTGACAATCAGGGGGTAAAAACAGCCATCATCGATGCATCTTTCGCCTGCCATATGCCCGACTGCCTTGAGATGCCTTACCGGCCCGCAATTACCGAGGCCGTCGAGCCATCTGAGGGTGCTCACATCTATCGCCTGGGAGGCAACTCATGCCTCAGTGGCGATTATGTCGGCGACTGGTGTTTCAGTGAGCCTCTAAAGGAAGGAGACCGCCTTACGCTCGAGGATATGAATCATTACACCACGGTAAAAACCACCATGTTCAACGGCATACAGCATCCCTCGATCTATCTCGAAGACATGGAGGGGAAGCATCATCTCCTCCGCAGTTTTGATTACGAAGACTATAAACGCCGGATGGACTGATGAAGCCTGATTTTTCAATAATCGTTCCCGTCTATAACCGACCAGCCGAAGTTGCTGATCTTCTCGGAAGTCTGGATGCGCAGACACTTAAGAATTTCGAAGTCATTCTGGTGGAGGACGGCTCCACCGTTCCCTGTCGGGAAGAAGTCGAACGCTACTCTTCATCGCTCGACATCAAATACTTCATGCGACCGAACGAAGGGCGATCGATAGCACGCAACTACGGCATGCAGAATGCCTCGGGCGACTATTTCCTCTTTTTCGACAGCGACTGCATGCTCCCGCCCCGATATTTCGAGACAATCACCGATCGGCTCCGTGCCGAACCTCTCGATTGTTACGGAGGTCCGGATGCGGCTCACGATGACTTCTCCCTGACGCAGAAAGCCATCAATTTTGCCATGACCTCCTTCCTGACCACCGGAGGAATCCGTGGCGGCAAGGTGAGTATGGACCGCTTCGTGCCGCGCACATTCAACATGGGCTTTTCGCGCCGGGTCTACGACTGTGTCGGAGGATTCCGGGAAATGTTTTCCGAGGACATCGACATGTCCACGCGCATCCGTGAGGCCGGTTTCTCAATCGGTCTGATTCGTGATGCTTTTGTCTATCACAAGCGCCGCATCTCTCTCAAGAAATTCTGGCGGCAGGTTCATGTGTTCGGAATGTCACGAATCACCCTGAAACTCCTGTACCCCGGAAGCCTGAAACCGGTTCACGCACTTCCGGCGCTGGCGGTCGTAATAGGCGTGCTTCTGGTTTTGGCAGGAATCTTCATCAGTCCCTGGTGGCTCCTGCCGATCGGAGTCTATCTACTCGCACTTTTTGTCAGCGCCCTTTTCTCAACACGCTCTCTCAGGGTTTCTCTTCTCGCCGTTCCTGCTTCAGTCATCCAGATCTGCGGCTACGGCTCCGGGTTCATCAGGGCGTGGGTGTGGAAAATCCTGCTCCGACATGGCCGCGACATCAACGACGAAATTGAAATGCGCAGAGGAAAATGAAAATCCATGAACTCCACCCCGACGACAAGCCTCGCGAGAAAGCACTCTCGAAAGGCATCGGAACTCTCAGCGACGCCGAACTCCTCGCCATCATCTTTGGCGGCGGATTGCCCGGGATGTCGGTGATAGAGATGTCGCAGAATGTCCTGCGAGACTGTGAGAACCGGCTCGACCGTCTCTCACGCCAGTCGCCGCAGGAGATGATGAGAAAGTATAAAGGTGTCGGTGAAGCCAAAGCCGTCTCTCTCGCGGCAGCCTTCGAACTCGGCCGGCGCAACGCGGGACGTACCCCCGAGATCGATCCGCAGATCAAATGCTCGGCTGATATCGCGTCACTCATGCGGCCAAAGATCGGCCATATCCCCCACGAGGAATTCTGGGTGCTGATGCTCTCGCGGGCCAATCGCGTGATCCGCCAGTGTCTCATTTCTTCAGGTGGAACGACAGCCACTGTTGTCGACTCAAAAATAATACTCAAGCAGGCACTCGACTGTCTGGCTGAAGGAATGATCCTCGTCCACAATCACCCTTCGGGCAATCTTCAGCCCTCAGGCCAGGATGATTCGCTGACACACCGCATTGTCGAAGGCGCCAAGTGCATCGGTTTCCGGGTGCTCGACCACGTCATAGTCACCGCCTCATCCCATTACTCCTATGCCGACGAAAATCGCCTTTGACCGGCTTGGCATCCTATCAACTACTTCACAAAAAATGATGAAGATTCGAAAAAAATTTCCTAACTTTGCAGACTGAAATTTCCGACAACATTTCAGCACACTATTCTGACTAATAATCTCTCTGCATTTATGGAGCCTCATACCGAGAAACAGGAAGTGATTGACCGCCGCTACCTGCGAATGGCACGCATCTGGGCCGAAAACTCCTATTGTCAGCGCCGTCAGGTCGGTGCTCTCATGGTCAGAGACCGTACGATCATCTCCGACGGCTACAATGGCACTCCTGCAGGATTTGAGAATGTCTGCGAGGATGCATCCGGAGCCACCAAGCCCTATGTTCTCCATGCCGAGGCCAACGCCATCACTAAAGTGGCACGATCAAACTCTTCCAGCGAAGGTGCCACGCTCTACATCACGGCTTCCCCCTGCCTCGACTGCGCCAAACTCATCATTCAGGCCGGAATACGC
>CAMWGM010000277.1 GCA_947173755.1 uncultured Muribaculaceae bacterium | reverse complement strand
CACCTATTCGGCATCGGCCTCGGAAATCCTCGCCGGAGCTATCAGCGACAATGACCGCGGCGTGATCGTGGGCTCACGCACCTTCGGCAAAGGTCTTGTGCAACGTCCTCTTCACTTTCCCGACGGATCGATGATACGTCTCACGGTGGCGCGCTATTATACCCCATCGGGACGGTGCATCCAGAAACCCTACACCGCCGGCGACACCGACGCTTATGCCGACGATCTGCGTCACCGGTTCACATCCGGCGAACTGACTTCGGCAGATTCGATCCATCTCGCTGACTCGACTGTCTACCGCACCCTGCGGCTCGGACGTCCCGTCTATGGCGGAGGAGGCATCATCCCTGACGCTTTCGTCCCGATCGACACTACTCTCATCACCCCGCTCTACCGCTCCCTCATGGCAAAAGGGGTTATAAGCAATTTCGCCACAGGCTATATTGACCGGCACCGCGGTAAACTCCGCAGCCTCTATCCTTCGGAAGAGGAATATGTAGCCACTGCCGATCCGGCGTCCGACCCGGCGATGATGGACGCGTTCAAGGCAGCCGCAGCCGACGAGCAGATTGTCATCGACGAGGAAGAGTTTGCCATCTCCGAGCCACTTATAAAGACCATACTCAAGGCCCTCATTGGACGCGAGATCTTCGGCACGGAAACCTACTATAAAATCGTTAATCCTCTCACACCCGCCTTTCTCAAGGCTGTCGAGATAATAAATTCACCCCAAACCTACAACTCTTATCTCTCCCGACCAACAAACCCCGAATAAATGGAAGAAAACGATATAACGAGCGAATCCGCTCCGCTCATCACCCCTGCGAAACTTCGCGTAGGCATCACTCACGGTGATATCAACGGTATCTCTTACGAACTGCTGCTCAAATTGTTCGAGACCCATCAGATGGCGCAGGATCTTTTCACGCCTGTCATCTACGGGTCGACGAAAGTAGCGGGTTTCTACCGCAAGGAGATGAACCTGCCTGAATTCCGCTGGAACAAAATCGAGGATGCATCCGACGCCGATCCCTCACGGGTCAATATTATTAATGTGGTTGCCGAGGATATCACCGTAACTCCCGGAGTGCCTTCACCTGAAGCGGGAAAAGCGGCTCTCGACGCCCTCGAACGCGCCACCGCCGATCTTCGCGACGGCAAGATCGATCTTCTCGTGACATGCCCGATCAACAAGAGCGCCATCCACAGCGACGAATTTTCGTTCCCGGGTCATACGGAATATCTCGAGTCACGCCTCTCCGATCCTGACAATCCCTCGAAAGCCATGATGATCATGTGCGGCCGAGGCATAAGGGTAGCACTCCTGACAATACATGATCCGCTCTCTGAAGTCGCGGCCAAGATGACCCGCGAGGCGCTTGTCGACGCAATCGGTCGTTTCGCCGCAACACTTGTGAAAGATTTCGGGGTACACGGGCCGCGTATTGCCGTGCTCGGCATCAATCCCCATGCAGGCGATGCAGGCGTGATAGGCAAAGAGGAGGATGATATCATCCGTCCCGCCATCGACGAAGCCAACTCGCGCCATCTCGTGGCCTTCGGTCCTTATCCCGCCGACGGCTTCTGGGCATCCGGAGCCTATAAGAAATTCGACGGTATCCTCGCCATCTATCATGATCAGGGGCTGATCCCCTTCAAGATCCTCGTCGGCGAAGAAGGCGTGAACTTCACGTCCGGTCTCCCCTTCATCCGCACTTCTCCCGACCACGGGACAGCGTTCGATATCGTGGGCCGAGGCATTGCCGACCCCACATCACTGCGGGAGGCGATCTATACCGCCATCGATATTCATCATGCACGCTGCCGTGAGGAAGAATGCACCCGTTCGCCGCTCCGCAAACAGACTGTCGACCGCCGCAAGAAACGTCCCTCCGACAACAATACCGAATCATCGGCCGAGACAGCCGACGCATCTGACACCGTTTCCGAATGATAGCCGCCATTCTAAGAGCACCGGTCTACTCCCCCAATCATATCGGCATCGATGCCGATATCCTCAACCTCACCGCCGAACATCTCCGCCGGCGCGGCGAGAGAGTCAGAATGCTCTCGGAGGAGCAACTCATCTCGGCCGGCGAAATCGATGAGAAGGTCGTGATCCACATGTGCCGCCATCCCCAGTCGCTCGAGATCCTCGTGAGAATGGCCGAGGAGGGTCATCTGGTGGTCAATTCGCCCTCGGCTGTCGAAAACTGCACACGCGAGCGTCTCACCCGCATTCTCGTCGGATCAGGAATCCCCTATCCTAAGTCGCTCATTGTCGATACCGACCGCAACATAATGTCAGATATGGAGGAGGCCGGGCTTTCTGAAGTCTGGATAAAACGCGGCGACCTTTTCCCTCAGCATCGCGAAGACGTAACATTTGTCAGAACCCCGGCCCAGGCCCAGCAGATCGTTCAGGAATACTTCCTGCGAGGCATCAAGCGTGCCGTGATCTCCCGGCACCTCCCCGGGCGTCTGATCCAGTTCTACGGTATTCTCCCTGCAGGTTTTTTCAGATGGTATGCTGCCGACGGCCAGCCGGTGCCTGAAGGAACCGACCTCCGGATTGAAGCCATCGCAACCGCCGCAGCAGGAATTCTGGAGACCGACATTTACGGAGGTCAGGCC
>CAMWGM010000276.1 GCA_947173755.1 uncultured Muribaculaceae bacterium | reverse complement strand
CTCGGGTTCAAACTGATTGCCGGTCGAATCGAGGGCCGTGACACCGTTCTGGGCGAGATACTTTATAAGTTTCTGATAGATGAGTTCCATGCCTTCGCGGATACCGGCGGGATCGTCGGATTTTGCTGTGGCATCAAGTGCGCGCTCGAAGTCATCGACGATCGGCAGAAGTCCTTTGAGCACTGATTCGGACGCATTCTTGATAATTTCCGATTTCTCGCGCATTGAACGCTTGCGGAAGTTGTCAAACTCGGCCATGAGGAAAAGATATTCTTTCTTTTCTTTTTCCACCTGTGCCTGAGCATCGGCGAGTTGCGAATTAAGGGCTTCAATGTCAGACTCCTGACGGTTCAGCATATCGTTGGCTTCATCGAGTTGTGAGTTTTCTTCTCCATAGGCTTCCTGAACGTCATCAAGACTTTCAACGCCTTCAGCCTCGCGTTTGAGGCTATCCTCAAGAGGATTATGTTTATTTTCGTTACCCATATCTGTAGTTGTTTTTTCTAATAGTTAAGAATAGCAAAAACCTTGCCAAACCGTAAGGCTTTGCTACTTTTAAAACAAAAAATGGGTATAAACGTTCACTTCACCGACGAGTTTCTTTCGTCAGAGAGGGGAAGAGTGGACCAGGCACCCTTTGAATTTCGCGGAAAGATCGGGATGTGACAGTTTGTCAGTCTCAAAAAATCCGTAGACAGCCGAGCCGGAGCCAGACATTGAGGCATAGACCGCTCCAAGCGAGAGGAGATCTTCCTTGATTTTTCCGATCACGGGGAAAGCCTTGAAGACGCTTTTCTCGAAATCGTTTTTCAATTTCCCCTGCCAATCTTTTACGGGAAGGTCGAGAATTTCGGGAATCGGCCTAGCGGGCACCGACGGGGTCACTCCCCGGTAGGCTTCCGCGGTCGGGACACTGACCGGAGGCTTGATTATCACCAAAGACAGGCCATGGAAGTCAGGCAGATCAATGGGGGAGAGGTCGGTTCCGATCCCGGTGCAGAGCATCGGACGGTTGTAACTGAAGAACGGACAAGCAGCCCCGAGAACCGCGGCAATTTCCGCAAGTTGCGCGTCGCTCAGATCGAGGGCGAACAAACGGTTCAGGCCAATCAGTGTGAAGGCTGCGTCGGCCGATCCTCCTCCAAGTCCTGCGCCGTCGGGGATGATCTTCCGTAAATATATGTCGACGGGGGGAAGGGGAACCACGCTCCAGAGGGCACGATAGGCTTTCATGACGAGATTTTTCTCAACAGGACAGGCCACGGTGCGACCTGTCACGGTCAGAGTGGTCTCGGTCCCACGGGCCGGAACTATCTCGAGCACGTCGCGCCACTGAGTGGGTATCATCACGGTAGCGATGTCGTGATATCCGTCAGTCCTGCGCGAAATTATGTCAAGGCCGAGGTTGATCTTGGCGTTGGGGAACAGTATCATTTCTTGCGTTCTTTGATGATGCCCGAGCGGAATGCATGGAGAAGCACCCGGAGTTCGTCGATCTGACTCTTGAGTTCGCGTCCCTTGTCGGTGTCTCTTACTGTGACGCGGCGCGTGGCCTGCTCTACCATCTTGTTTGAGCGCACGATGTCTGTGCCGTGCGTGATGGCATCCTCCACAGATTTGAATGGTTCGTGTTCGACGAGTTCGAAGTTGCTCGAATGGGAGATCAGTGTATATCCTGCTATTCCTGTCGTCTTATGATAGGCTTTTGCAAAACCTCCGTCGATCACCATCAGTCGTCCTCCGGCACGAAGCGGGCTTTCGCCTTTGCCGGTCCTGACCGGGACATGTCCGTTGATTATGTGACGTTGCGCACCTTCGACCCCGAATTCATCAAGTATCATATCGCACACATCCTCGCGGTCGCGCAGGCGGTAATACCATCCTTTTTCCTCCTTGGCCGCTTCCGGATCGGCAATGAAGTAACGTTCGAAGGTGGTCATCTTGTCCTTGTCGAAGAGGGGGGAGTCGGGGCCGCACCACAGATACCAGTAATAGTCGCGTGCATAGTCGCGGTCGGCGGCAGATGCTTCGTCGTTGAATGCAGAGCGAAGGAGCATACCGATGTGGCGCATCAGTTCCTTACCTTTATATTTTTTCCCGTTGACATCCACTTCCCTGAGGGTGCCGTCGGCATTGAGCGGCATGGACGCATGGAAAAGGAGGTTGCCGTTATATACGCCGAACATCGCACCGTGGGAGAAAAGCAGTCCGATGTGACGCTTCAGGAGCGTGCTCACCCTGAATGAATGGTTGAGTTTGTGCACCAGATGGAGTTCTTCAGGAGTGAGGCGATAAGGATCGTTCGGATCGACGGTCGGGAAGTTATGGTCGGTGAGGGGATAGGTCTTTCCGTCCGGAAGCGTGATCGTGTGGTTTTCGAAATCTATGCGGTGGAGGAGACGGCGGTTTTCCATTCCCCATTCAGGATGGCGCTCGATCATCTGCCCTTCCAGTTTAAACTGTATCACCGAGATCGCTTTGTGCATCTTGGAGATGAGACGGAGGGTCTTTTCGGAGTGAGGGTTGTCGTCGCCGTTGGCGCGGCAGACAAACATCTCGCATTCGTCGTCGGCATAGGTCTCCATTGCGAATGTCGCGAGTGGAAGCAGGTTGATGCCGTATCCGTCTTCTAGAG
>CAMWGM010000275.1 GCA_947173755.1 uncultured Muribaculaceae bacterium | reverse complement strand
ATCCTCACTGCGGTCAGCGCGGCGGGTGGCCCTGACGAAGCTATGTTCGATTTCGTCGAGCGCGCCATAGGCGAACTCGACCGCGCGGATGCTGTTTCGACTGCCAATTTCCACGTCTGTTTCCTCTATCAGCTCGGACGGCTTTCGGGCATCGAGCCTGACGTGTCGACATATCGCGACGGCTATCTGCTCGACATGCGCGACGGCCTTTTCCGTCCCACCCCTCCCCTGCTTCACTCCGACTGGCTCGACAGCCGCGCATCCGGAACTGCGGCATCGCTGGCGAGAATGCGTTTCGGCAACATGCACTGCTGGCGTTTCACGCAAAAAGAGCGTGCCGAAACCCTCGACACGCTCATTCGCTATTATTCAATACATTTTTCAACTTTAAGGTCGCTCAAGACCCTTGAAGTTCTCCGCCGGATGATGGGTTAGCGATAATCTCTCGGTCAGTTTCTCTCGCAAGGAGAAAGGCAGGGAGAAGCGACGGGCACGCTGCGTTCGAGAGCGCGGCGCCGAAGTTCGTCGAGGGCGCGGCGGTGAGCACGATACATCATGAAACGGTTGATGTACATACCGGTCAATGAGACCATAAGCACCATGGCTGCGATTGCGAGCCAGAGGAAAAATTCGTTCTGAGAGATAAACTGCATGACGGAGAGATTTTTTAATCGGGGGTGAAACTTCTGTTGTCTTGTACATCCTTATAACATCGCCCGGGTGATGTTGGTTCACCTCGCGGCGAAAATTCATGAGACTTCTTCCGGTGGACCTCCGCCGGAAGAAGACGCGACTTCGGTTAAAATTATTAAATAGACACATGGGTCGCTTGGGGATTGAAAGGAAAATTCGTAATTTTGTGTCTTGATTAATCAACAGATACACATTATGAATATAAAGAAACTTCTCATGGGGCTGTTGCTTGCGGGCGCAGGCGTCATCAGCAGTGCGGCTCAGGAAGTGACCACTTATATCCAGCGTCCCATCGTGCCCGATTCGATCACGTCGTTCACGAACCGCTGCAACTATCTCGCCGACCATTTCTTTGACTTCTGCGACCTGAAGAAAGTTTTCTCGTCAAGAGCGAAGATGGGCGAGGAGATCAAGACTTATACCGACTTACTGCGCTGGGCCGACACCGAGCGTGGAGTGGCAGCCGTGGAGCGTCTGATGGACAAACTGCGCAACCAACCCGCCGACCAGATCTTTGTGGCCTCGATCGCCGAAGACGCCTTCTATGGCGACACTGCCGAAGTATGGTATGACCACCTCTATCTCCCCTTCGCCCAGGCTGTGGCTTCGAACAAGAAAATCAAAAGTGCCGAGAAGGCCAGATTTGTCCGTCAGGCTCATATTCTCCAGAATTCCCTGCTCGGCGAAAGGGTGACTCCGCTCGAATATGTCAGCCGCAACGGCGAGAAGCGCACGCTCGACGACGACTCGGCCCCGGCCGTCCTCGTCATGATAGCCGATCCCGCATGTTCCGACTGCCGCATGGCCAAACTGCGTCTTGACGCCGATGTCTCGATGCGCGAACTCGTGGAGGAAGGCAGGGTGAAGATCGTGGTGATAGGAATTGCATCGCCCGACGATCCCGAGTGGGTAAAGCAAGCTGCAGAAATGCCTGAGAAATGGATGGTAGGTGCCAATCCCGACATTGACACCCAATGGGACATGCGTGTCTCGGGACCCGCGCTCTTCATCTATGACCGCAATCACACACTGCGATGGAAAAACCTGTCGGTCAACCAGGTGCTCGACATAGCGCGCCAACTCAAAAAACGATAAATACCCTCACTGACCACTGACGAAATATGAACGGATTACAGAAAGTGTTTGCCGAATGCTTCATGCGTTCCACAGGGTGGACTTACTCCAATCTGGCGCGCCTCTTCATGCGTCTTTTTGTCGGCATCATGCTCCTGCAGTTCGGCGTGCGCCATCTCGTGAACTTCAATCAGCTTGCCGACACCTTCCCCGCCGTGCTCGGCATGAGTTCGGAAACATCGCTCATCATTGACATAATCATCGAAGTGGGATGCTCGGTCATGATCATGCTCGGATGCCTGACCCGCGTGATGTGTATTCCCCCAATACTGGCCATGCTGGTGGCCGAATATTTCGTGCTTCACGACATGGTGTCGAACCTTCCCGTCTACGGTCTCGACAGCACCGATCCCGGATATCTGCCCATAATGTTCATAGGCATCTACATCTACCTGCTCATCGCAGGGCCGGGCAAGATCTCTTTCGACTATCTGATGACCATCTACTTCCTCAGTCTGGAGGAAAAGAGCGAGGAGGAGGTGCTCGAAGATGTCTGATCTCCGCACTCATGGGACCATCGAAGTGCTGATCTCGGGAGGGGTCGACAGCGCTGTGGCCGTATGGCGTCTTCTCGAGCAGGGCTACGATCTCCATCTCTTCTACATCCGCATCGGCATGGACGACGGACGCGGCGACTGCTCGGCCGAGGAGGATATCGAGATGTGCAGTTTCATAGCCAAACGTTTCGGACTTCCTTTTGACGTGGTCTCGCTCCACGAGGAATACTGGGAGAACGTGATGGAGTATGCGCTTCAGTCGGTCAAATCTGGCCTAACTCCAAATCCCGACGTAATGTGCAACCGCATGATC
>CAMWGM010000274.1 GCA_947173755.1 uncultured Muribaculaceae bacterium | reverse complement strand
GAGTGAACGTCACTGACAGCCGCGCCGGCATTCGAGGAGGAGTGAATCCAACTGATCTCCACCTCGGGGTGATTGATCAGCAGACGCAGCAGTTCGCCGGCGGTGTAGCCTGCGCCGCCGATGATGCCGGCTTTGATTTTTCGATTAAGGGTCATTCGCTGAGGCCGTTTTTCTTCTGGTTGTTGTGATAGATCTTCATCTGGTTGGCCAGAATCTTCGTGAAGCCCTTGACGTCGTCGGCTGTCCATGCCTTGTTGACCTCACCATACTCGCCGAAGTCGGTCTTCATGAGATCGAAGGGAGAATCGACACCGACGAGTGTATAACCGAGCGGACGGAGTGTGATCTCGACCGTGCCGCTGACGTTGCGCTGCGAGTTTTCGAGAAATTTCTCCATGTCGCGCATCACCGGCTCGAGATACTGGCTTTCGTGGAGGAACATGCCATACCATGTGCCGATCTGATCCTTCCAGTATTGCTGCCACTTGGTGAGGGTGTGCTTCTCGAGCATCTTGTGAGCGGCGATGATCAGCATCGGACCCGCAGCCTCGAAGCCTACGCGACCCTTGATGCCGATGATGGTGTCACCGATGTGCATGTCGCGTCCGATTCCGAAGCGCGAACCGATGCGCTCCACCGCGCGGATAGCCTCGACACGGTCGGCATACTCCTTGCCGTTCACGCCGGTCAGTTCGCCCTTTGTGAACGTGAGTCTGAGCGTCTCCTCGCCGTCGGCCGTGACCTGCGAGGGATAAGCCGAGTCGGGCAGAGTCTTGTCGGACTTGAGAGTCTCCTTGCCTCCGATCGATGTGCCCCAGAGACCTTTGTTGATGGAATACTCCATCTTCTTGAAGTCGGCTTCGATGCCATGGTTGCGCAGATAGTCGATCTCATACTCGCGTGTCAGGGTCATGTCGCGGGTGGGTGTGATGATCTCGATTTCGGGAGCGAGGATCTGGAATGTCAGGTCGAAACGCACCTGATCGTTTCCCGCGCCGGTCGAGCCGTGGGCCACGGCATCGGCGCCGATCTTCTTGGCATACTCAATGATGGCGATTGCCTGGAAAATGCGCTCGCTCGAGACAGAGATGGGATAGGTGCCGTTGCGCAGAACGTTGCCTGCTATCATATAGCGGATGGAACGGTCATAATAATCCTTGGTGACGTCGAGTGTGGCATGCGATGCCGCCCCGAGCGCGAGAGCGCGCTCCTCGATGCGCTTGAGTTCTTCGGGTGAGAAGCCGCCGGTGTTGGCGATGGCGGTGTGGACCTCATATCCGAGGTCTTCGCTGAGATATTTTGCTGCGAACGATGTATCAAGACCGCCTGAGAAGGCGAGGACGACTTTCTTTTTCATTTTTGATATTGTCAGGATTGATGATGTTGGAAAAACTATATATATTTGGAAACTCAGTGATGGAAGAGTTTGTCGAATCTGTTTCGGAGCCACATGAAATAGGGGCGGCTCTTCGATGGACGCTCGAGGCGTGCCTTGGGGTCGTAGAGCATTCCCGTGCAGAGGCACATGCGCCGGTTGTTGCGCTGGAGAATGTCGAAGTTGACACATCCCTTGCAGCCGGCCCAGAACTCCTCGTCGTCGGTCAGTTCGGAGAATGTCACCGGTTTATAACCGAGCTGGGTGTTGAGTTTCATCACCGGCAGCGATGTGGTGATCGAGAAAATCTTGGCGAAGGGGAAGCGCAGACGTGCCAGTTCGAATGTCTTTGCCTTGATGCGTGCCGCCAGGCCGAGACGGCGGAATTCGGGATCGACTATCAGACCCGAAGTGGCCACATAGTCGCCATGTTCCCAACTCTCGATATAGGAGAAACCTATCAGCCGGTCGTCGGCGAGTGCCACCACAGCCTTTCCGCCGGTTATTTTCTTGGCGATATATTCGGGCGAGCGGCGGGCGATGCCGGTGCCGCGTTGCAGAGCCGATTCATAGATGAGGGTGCAGATCTGCTCGGCATATTTCACATGCTCGTCAGTCGCAAAAATTACCTTTATCTGGTCGTTGTTCATTTTCAAATGGATGTTCTATGGTCGGGCAGCCGGAGGAAGAAATATAGCCCGACTGTCCGGAGCGCCGCAAAAATACAAAATTTCTTTGCAAAAGGGCGCTAAAAATTGATAAAAATTGGCAAAGAGAGTCTTTGAAAGAATGATCCGGAAGTATCCCGCGGAGTCTGCCTGCACGGCAGAGGGCGCGGGCTATTTTCGTCGGAACGACGCAAACTGATGGTCGAGCATACGGTCGAACCCCACGTTGCGATAGACGAAGAGTTTCTGAAGAAGAAGATTCCAGAACACCGACACGCTCAGGCTCACGCCCAGACGTGCCATGGTGAAACGCAGATTTTTCACAACGTGCCAGTGGTCGAGCAGGATCGAGTCCTGCATAAGTCGATAGAAAAGATCGGTGCCGTAGGAGTTGAGCAGCAGTGAACCGATCCATACCAGGCCATATTTGACGGCTACGTGACTGACGGGGCAGTCAGCCGAATGGAATGTCCATTTGTAGTTGAGGGCGCAGTTGGTGATACCTCCGCCCACTGCTCCGAGAGCAGCCGATAGTGTGGCGCCCGTGTGTAGCCAGGCGAAAGCTGCAAACGAGATGCCGAAGTCGGTGTAAGCCGAAATCTGAC
>CAMWGM010000273.1 GCA_947173755.1 uncultured Muribaculaceae bacterium | reverse complement strand
GGACTCTCATCAGACGATCCGAACGTCGAGAAACTTTTCCGGCGCATCGAAACCCTCACGGGATGGCCGATGACCCTCTTCATTCCGGTCCGTTGGGATGCGTCGAAATTAGGTTTAACGAATAAACTCGTCAAAATAGAAAGGTTTAATCCCGTAGGCATCTCCGGATTCCGCATTTTGCTGCGGGCAGCCTTTTCAGCGGGCCTCGCGATGCCGTCTCCACGCAATGTTCTCATACCTGCCATCATGACAGGGCTGCGTCTCGGATATAAGGAGATCTTTCTTGCCGGCGCCGACCATTCATGGCTGCGCACGCTCAGTGTCAGCGACAACAACGAAGTTGTCACGATCCAGCCACATTTTTACGAGGATAATGATAAGGAGAAGGAACGCGTGACGTCGGTCTACCGCGACGTGCGCCTTCATGACATCCTCCTCAGTTTCCATCTCGCATTCAAAAGTTATCACGACATAGCAGATTTCGCCCGTAGCACCGGTGCTGAAATATATAATTCCACTCCCGGCTCGTTCATCGATGCTTTCAAACGTAAACCCCTCCCCATTCAATGACTCTGAATATTCTCTCTTTTATCGGTGGACTCGGCATTTCCGAGATCGTCGTCATCGCGCTCATTGTCCTTCTGCTCTTCGGCGGTAAAAAAATTCCTGAACTGATGAAAGGACTTGGAAAGGGTGTGCGCTCTTTCAAGGACGGACTCAACGACACAACTGCTTCTGACGACAAAAAAGAGGATGAAGCCTGAGACGGCCGACTCATCGACAATGACCTTCTGGGATCACCTTGACGACCTTCGTTCAGTGATCCTGAAATCTCTCGCAGCCACTATGGCTGTGGCGTTAGTCGCCTTCATGGCAAAGGAGGAGATGTTCTCCATACTTCTCGCCCCAACTCAAAACGATTTCGTCACTTACAGGCTGCTCGACAGATTGTCGGGACTGGCCGGGACGGGCATGGAGCCGATGCAGATCACACTGATCAACACACAACTCGCTTCACAGTTTCTCATACACATCCGAGCTGCTTTCTGCATCGGCATTCTCGGCGCATCGCCTTACATACTCTATCAACTTTTCCGCTTTCTCTCTCCTGCGCTCTACAGTTCGGAACGCCGCGTGGCCATCCGTGTCATCGCCGGTTCGTATGTCATGTTCATTCTGGGAGCCGGAACAGGCTACTTGCTCATCTTCCCTCTGACATTCCGTTTTTTAGGCACCTATCAGGTAGATACCGACATCGACAATCTCATTACTCTGTCATCCTATATCTCGACACTACTCACGCTGGTGCTGGCGATGGGACTTTTTTTCGAGATGCCGGTTCTGGTATGGATTTTCGGACGCATGGGATGGATAAACCGTGAGTTCATGCATCACTATCGCCGTCATGCGGTCGTGATAATACTTGTAGTCGCTGCGATTATAACACCGACCACTGACATCTTCACTCTTCTCGCGGTGTCGCTGCCGGTATGGATACTCTACGAAGCATCCATACTCACAATTTCGCGCGGGAAAAGATAATTCGAAGAAGTATCTTTATTTGAATTTTTTGCCGTCCCAATGATAGACCTTAACAGGAAGAAGATATTCGGAAATTGTGGCATAAACCTCCGGATCAAGGAACGATGAAAGATTATTCGTCAACGTCAGCGTCTTACCCTCGGGATCGACAGTGGCGGAAGAGAGCATAAACGGACTTGCCGACATCACCATTCCTTCCATTCCCTTGCCCGCGGGAGAAAGCCAGTCGGCCAACTCGGGAGCCTCGAAATATTTCGATGCAGGGGTGATCGGCTCCCATTCCTGGGTGTAGAAAGATATCTTTGAATCGAGCCCCGGGGTTGCAACGGTACTGATGAGCATTATGACGGGCGACGGCGAATCGGCATTGAGCACGACGACAGTAGCCTCGGACGTGTCGGCTATCTTGGCTGTAAGGGTGCTTGGCGTTAGAGCAGTGACTACAGAATGGCCGTCAAGCAGGTTGTTTGAAGGTGTGTCCATGCCACTGTTGAAATAGTCCACCATGTCCAGACGGGTATTGTTATCAAGAAGCGGAAACACGGAACGGGGGGCCGAAGTAAAGGCTGACGAGGCTGTCAGCTGAGCGGATGCACCTATCGCAACCGCGAACAGAGATATGATAAAAAGAGATATACGTTTCATAACAAATAAGTTGTAATCGGATATTCAGATATATTTTGAATTTTTTATTTCTGCAAAACTACAATTTTTATTTCTTTTCTCCAAACTTAATAATTGTGCGGGAGATTCAGAATCCGAGTTTTAAAGCGACTCTCACCCCGCCGAGATATGCATAGGGATTGTCACGATATGTGATACGCCACACATAATCAACTCTCAGAATTCCAAAAATGTTCTCCAGACCGACGAAGGCCTCGATATATGGTCGCGAAGTCATCCGGAATGTGTGAACCGACTCCGGGAAACGGAACAACCATTCGTGACGAGCGGGGTCGTTACGTTCGGAAAGATGTCCCATCAGACATTTGGCACCTGCAACTTCGCGCAGTTTCAGTTTTCTCATGCAAGGCACGAAAGCCAACAGGGATCCGTTGGCATGATAGGTCACGTCGAGGCGGGCGTAACTGTCGTTGATGAATTCCAGGGGCTTGAGAC
>CAMWGM010000272.1 GCA_947173755.1 uncultured Muribaculaceae bacterium | reverse complement strand
AGTTTGAGGTTGGAGGGGAGGATGCGCTGGGCTGCGGGCGACTGGAGAAGAGCGTTGATGGTGTCGAGCGCTGTCTCGTTGGCTGCGCCAACACCGATCATATTGTTCTGCGAACCCATGGTGAGGAAGTAGCCGAAGAGGCCACGGCCGTCGAGGGTAGAGTCAGCACGCAGGGTCTGGTCGAGCTGGGAAAGAGCGGGGAAGATCTCCTGAGCGGGAGTTGTCTCATAGAACTCGAGGTTTGCGCTCGACTTGAGGAGGTCGCGCACACGGTCATGTTCTGTCACACCGGGGAGTTCGAGAAGGATCTGACCATCTTTTTCAAGTTCCTGGATATTGGGGGCAACCACACCAAACTGGTCGATACGGGTGCGGAGCACGTTGGTCGACGAGCTTACTCGGTCCTTGACTTCCTGCTTGAGAGCCGTCTTGGCGGCCTCGAAACTTTCGCCGCGCTTTACCTGATTCTTGAACACGACCGAGAGATCGGCCGAGGGATCGAGTTTGCGGTACTCGTTACAGAAGATATCGATATAGTCGGCGCTCTTGTTGGCACGTGCCACAGAGTCGGCGGCGGCGAGAGCACGGTTGAAATAAGGATTGCCCTCGGCGTTCGCCATTGAGCGAAGGATGTCGGGAACAGACACCTGAAGGGTTACGTTCATACCGCCCTTGAGGTCGAGGCCAAGCCCGACGGCGAGTTTCTGTACTTCGTTAAGAGTGTAACCGAGATAGACCTTTTCGTTAGCGTAGTTCTTGATGTAGTCGCTTTTGGCCTTACGATAAGATTGGGGTGAGTTGTCGGCTTTCGCAGCCTCGACGCGGGCATATTCTTCCGCTTTCTTGTCGTAGTTGTTTGAAACTACGGTGAAAGAGAGGTAGAAGAGGCAGATCAGCACGAGGAACACGGCTAACACGCCCGCAACAATACTTCCCAAAGATCCTTTGCTTTGCATTGTGTTGTTAGTGAATGTATTAAGGTGAATTGTTTGATTATTTTCGTGTTGGGCAGAATGACCGACACACAGGGATGGTAAAATGCCTCCCTGGCAGACGGTGTAATCTTTCAGCCTGCAAATATACAAACTTTCCGCGAAATGTCAGTTATCGGCACTAAAAAAAGAAGTTTTTTATGCGTGATTTAACTCACTTTTTTCCTGTTTCTCTGATATTAACCTTAAATTTTAAGAGTTTTTAACTTGAATATATACCACGCATGATGTAACTTTGTTGGCAAAAACACAACCCATAAAACTTTTTCCTATGGATGATGAATCATTGACCGTGACTGCTTCGGAGACAACGATCACCGATCGGCTTCGTCATATCATGAATCTGCGCCATCTCACGCAACGCGGACTCGCGCGGCTGCTGAGGCTAGATCCTTCCAACCTCTCGAAGGTGCTTACCGGCAAACTTCCCTTCACCGAGGGTCTGATCAACAGACTTGTGGTCGATCTCGGTGTCTCCAAGCCGTGGCTGAAGGAGGGGATAGGGGTGCCTTTCGAGAAGACTATGCCGCCCCGCGAACTTGATGTGGTCGAACCGGTGGTGGCGGCTAAGGGGACACCGGTCTACGATATCGATGTGACCGCCGGTTGCCGCAGTCTCGAGACGTTGTTCGGCGAGGTGCGTCCCGTGGGTTATGTGGAATTGCCGGGAGTGGCCCTCGACTCGTCGCTCGTTCAGGTGAGGGGTGACAGCATGTCGCCTACGATCGCCAACGGCGGATATGTGGCTGTGAGACGTGTGTCCGGCAAAAATATTTTCTGGGGACAGATATATGTGGTGGAACTCGAGGAGTTCAGGATGGTTAAGTATCTGCGCCGCCATCCCGAATCGGACAAGGTGATACTTCATTCCGAAAATCCCAGTTATGACGACATGGATGTGTCGCGTTCCGACATAATCAGTCTCTATCTCGTGGAGACAATTCTGAATTTCGACCTTCGCGTGTGAACCTTTTATCGGGGATGTGTGTTTCCTCTTAAAGACATGTTTTCATCTTTATTTTTAATTTAACAATTTCTCAAGACGATTATGAAAAAGATTGTTTTAATGGCCGGAGCCGCTCTCGCAATGATGTCGATGGTGGCTTGTAGCGGCGATAACAAATGTGGTTCGACCTGCGACAACAAATGTGACGGCGATGTAGTATTCACCGGCGTTCTTCCCGCTGCAGATGCAGAAGGTGTCCGCTACACTCTCGCTCTCGATTGCGACGATGACTGCACCAAGGGTGACTACAAACTCGTAGAAACCTACATCAAGGCTGACACTGTTTCGGCTCTCGGTTACAAGGACGCAGCAAGTTTCGCCAGCGAAGGTGATTTCACCGTAGTCAAGAACGGCGACAAGACCTATCTCAAACTTGTCAAGGATGCGAAGGACTCTTCCGCTCAGGCTGCCGACAACCTCTACTTCGTTGTCGACTCTGACTCAACCATCACTATGACCAACGCTCAGTTTGAAGTATCTGAGACTCCCGGTATGAACTACACTCTCCAGAAGGTGAAATAAACCTCAGCGGTGTAAGCAATACCTATCGAATACCACGGGGCCGAACACATTTTTCGTGATTCGGCCCCGCGTGATTTTGTCTATAAAATATTATTACTGTCCGCTAAACTTTTTTAGTGTCAGATGAAAATTAGGGCCGATTC
>CAMWGM010000271.1 GCA_947173755.1 uncultured Muribaculaceae bacterium | reverse complement strand
CTGTCGAGCAACTGTATTGCCTACTCCCAAAGACTGTCTTTTCACCCTCATAGACGAGGCCGTTGAGTGTCGTCGCCTTGTTGACCGAGGTGTTACGGTTGAAGGTTCCTTCGAGAAAGAAATCCCATTTGCGGGCACGATAGTTGAGGGATAGATTGTCCATGACCGACCATCGGCGCCGCCGCTGCAGTTGAAACTGATCGGTGAGCGAAAGACCTCTGACGAAATTCCGTCGGGTGGTTATCCGCAGAACCGCGTCGGTGGTACTGCCAAATTCCGATCCGGGCGCCATGTTGAGTTCGACCTTCTTCAGATTTGAGGAAAGAAGATGCGACAATTCACCTTCGTCGCGCATGGGGCGCCCGTCGATATAAATCTCCACGTTGTTTTTACCTACAACACTTACGGTGTTGCCGTCAACCTTGATCATCGGCAACTGGGCAAGCACGTCGAGCGCGGTGCCTAAATCGGCGAGATTCGTGCCGGCGATGGTTGAGACGAGCGTCGAGCCGACGAGTTTCGTGGAAGGCTGACGCGCAGTCACGACAACCTCCTGCAGTTCCCGCGTAAGGCTGTCGGTGGGTTCTGAACTCTGTGCCTTGCAAGCAGATGATGCGAGGAGAGCGATAAGGGGAAAGATGAAAATTTTGGTGTGCATGTGAGTAAGATTTTTGATGCAAAATTACTCACTAACTGGCAGCCACTCCAAAAATTCAGTCTGACCGAGGCTTTTATATGTCTCTAATTAGCAATTGATTACCATCTATAAGATCGAAAAAAATCTGACCGGTGGGAAACAGACATTAAAAAACCTCCATTATCTCGGGGCAACAGTGAGCCGACGCCTCCTTAAGGCGTGACTTCAGCCGTGACTTCCGTTTATAGACCACCTCGACCGTCTCTCCCAGAAGCAGGCTCAGAGTGCGTGTGGAAAGTCCGCATGCCAGATAGACAAACAGTCGGAAATCCTCCGGTTTTATATCGGGATAGCACCCCCGAACCTTAATCAGGAGATTGTCCCGGCAATCATTGACGGCTTTCTCCATCATGTCGAAAGAGTCGTCGCGCACCGCCTCGATCTCGCTTTTCACCTTCTCGATGATAGCCTTGCGCTCGGTCTTGGTGCCCTGCGATTCATAGTAGGTCTGACAGAGGGAGTCGATGAGGGAAAATCTGTTTTCAAGCAAGCCGCTGAGTTTGGCCTGCAGCCGGCCGACATCTCCCCGGGTCGCCTCGATCTGACATTTCAGTCCCGCAGCCTCGGCCATGAGTGTCTCGTTCTGCATCGACTGAAGCCTCATGCGCTGGCGCATCCACGCAATGACACCCAATGCCAGAAGTATCACCATAATACCGGTCAGTGTGATCTGCTCGCGCCTGGCGCGCTCTTTGTAGAGGAAAAATTCTCTCTCCTTCTGGAGATAGAGAGCCGTAGAGAGCGCATCGGCGCTGTCCCCCGACCGGATGAGCGCCTTAAGACGCGAGGCTTTCCGGAACTCATCTCCTAGATTATGGCGTCCGTAATAGTCGACGGCGATGTTGACTATCGTGTCCGTAGGAGCCGAAAGCCGATTTATCACCATCGCCTCGCTATAGAGGAGAGCCCAGCGCGCCATAGTGGCTGAGTCCTGAATCTCCGACACGTCGACACCGTTGAGTTTCGACAATGCGGCCGACGGATCGCTCTGCATGAGCCGCTCGGCCTCGTCGAGCGCACGCGTCTGAGAGCCTGACATGCAGCAGCCGGTCAGAATCTGGAGAAAGACTATGTAGATCAGACAACGCATAGAGCAGAGTGGAGGTGTCGTGTTTCAGGATTTTTTCTTTTTCGAATGCCGCTCAGAAAGTATAACCGACCGAGAGGAAAACACTCTGACTGATCTCCTTCTTCGGGACATGGAATTTTTCGCCGTTGGCCAGCGTCACATTCCTTCTCCCCGAATAATAGTCGAGATTGCTGACATAATATCCCGCTCCGATGATGAAACGGTCGATCGCGAGATTGACTGACGCACGGGCGTTCCAGTAGAACCACCTCAGCCCCTGGTTGGGGAATTTCCGGTAGTCGACAGTGTGTCCGATGGCTCCTGAATACTCTTTTATCTCATAGGTCAGCGAATTGTGGAACGGGCATCCGAGACTCAGGCCAGGCTCGGCCTGAACCCACAGACGGTAGAAACGGTCAGCGGTTTTCCAGATCTCCGGCGATTTTATGACCAACATCGGCTTAAGCATGATCCACGCGACGTCACGCTCGTTTGACGTGAGCACGGCCTCCCGCCCGTCGATGACGGTCAGGCGGCTCGGCTGATTGTACTGACCGCTCAACTCGACACCCAGACCGACCCCGAGCAACTTGTGAAAATTCCACGTCACCGCCGGCTCAAGTTGCCACGCCTGTTCATTGTTAAGATATAGACCACCCGTCAGCGTAGCCTGCCACCTATACGTCTCCTTTTCAGCGGCTCTCGCCGCCGAAAAGACAAACAGCAGACAGGCTGTCAAAAATATTTTCACCCTGAATCGCATGGTCAGAAAGATTATTCAATGGTCGGTAAGATTATCAAACGGGCTGAAAGATTATCTCCTGGTCAGCGAGATCCCCGCATGATCGGTAAGATTATCGCTTGCTCGGTTAGACGCTCGAATTACCAATAGAATATTGAGGGAATGTCAGTCCGACCGC
>CAMWGM010000270.1 GCA_947173755.1 uncultured Muribaculaceae bacterium | reverse complement strand
TAGTGATATTCATTTCCTTATAATAGTTTAATTATTTACATGTTTCTGCGGCAGCCTTCGCTACCGACGCGCAAAATTAACAAAAAAATCGCAAACCACCAAGCACCGCTCCACAATTTCGCGGCCGTCCCGGGAGCCGCCCTTTCAGAAGCGCCACCCGATTTCGGCGAGCAGATTGACCGGTGTGATCTTGGGTACCTTCACTCCTGTGGCATAGGCGGCGTTGATCAGTGCGACTTCTGTGCGGAGCCCCACGGAGAAATGACGATTGAACCGCAGGCGGGTTGCGAGATGGATTCCGAAACCGGCACGCTTGACGGAGTTCAGAAATCCGTCGGCATCGACATAGAAGTTGGTCTTCAGTTCCGAGCGCGATGTGATCAGTTGTCCGAGAGCATTTGTCTTGGCATCGTAGATGGTGGTTTTCTGCGTACCTCCCGCGCCTATTCTCGCATAGATACCCGGATCGATTTCCCACGCCACTTTATCGGCTACGGGGATCGTGAAACTCACGAACACCGGTATCAGCAACTGCGTATAGGAATTCGACTGAAACACGTTGGACACCGAGCGCGAATTGTCGCTCGCAACCGCCATGTCCATCTTCCCGTGTCCAACAAGAATATTCAGTTCGGTGCCGATCGAGAGCATTTGCGTGATATTGCAGTTGACACCAACTCCCGCTCCGATTCCCACGCCCATCATGGTGTTGAGATGCGAGATCTCGGGGAAAGTAGAGTTATAATTGTTGGCGAGATATGTGCCACCCCAGAGCGTATGGACCGACAGGTCGATAAATCTGTCGGGTCGTTCTGACGCATGAGTTGACGGCGCACTCATCAGGCCGATCATCAGGGCAAAGAAGAAAGTGATTTGCTTGTGCATGGCTTATGGTATCGGTGAAAGATGGAAAGCGTGCGCGGCAAGACCCGTGAGCCTCCCGCGCACATGGTGTGTTATGCTTGTTGACGATTATTTTTCACGCATGAAAATCTGGATGGGGGTTCCGTTGAAGTCCCAATGCTCGCGGATCTGATTTTCAAGATAGCGTCGGTAGGGCTCCTTGACCCACTGCGGAAGGTTGCAGAAGAATATGAATGTCGGCACTTCGGCTCCCTTGAGCATGGTGACATATTTGATCTTCACAAACTTACCTTTATTGGCTGGAGGAGGATAGGCACCGATCGCTTCGAGCATCACGGTGTTGAGTTGCGAAGTAGGGACGACGCGACGGCGGTTCTCGCACACATGCAGAGCGGTTTCAAGCACTTTGTAGATGCGTTGTTTGGTCACTGCAGAAGCGAAGATAATGGGGAAGTCGACAAACGGTGCGAAACGCGCGCGGATTGCCTCTTCGTAGTGACGGATAGCCTCTTTCGACTTATCTTCAACGAGGTCCCACTTGTTGACCACTACGACCAGTCCCTTCTTGTTTCGCTGGATGAGCGAAAAGATCGCCACATCCTGGCTCTCGATGCCACGTGTAGCATCGATCATCAGAATACATACGTCAGATGCCTCGATTGCGCGGATCGAACGGATCACGGAATAGTATTCGATATCGTCGGTCACTTTGTTTTTCTTGCGGATTCCGGCGGTATCGACAAGATAGAAATCAAAACCGAATTTGTTATAGCGCGTGTAGATGGAGTCGCGGGTTGTGCCGGCAATATCTGTCACGATGTGACGGTCTTCGTCCATGAACGCATTGACGATAGACGATTTTCCTGCATTCGGGCGACCGACTATACAGATTTTCGGTATGTCATCGAGTTTTTCCTCTTCCTCTTCGGTGGGTTCGGGCATCTTCTCGACTACCTGATCAAGAAGGTCTCCGGTACCGTAGCCGCTGACGGCCGAAACACCGACGGGATCACCGAGACCCAATGCATAGAAATCTGCGATATTATACATCGAGTCACCGGCATCAACCTTATTAGCCACCAGGATCACAGGTTTTTTCGACCGACGCAAGATCTCGGCTACCTGGTCGTCGAGGTCGGTCACTCCATTCATGGCATCGACAACAAACAGAATTTCATCGGCCTGCTCGACGGCGAGTTGAACCTGCTTGTTGATTTCATTTTCAAATACATCCTCGCTGCCGACAACCCATCCGCCGGTATCTACTATTGAAAATTCCTTACCGTTCCAGTCAACTTTTCCATACTGACGGTCGCGGGTTGTTCCCGCCTCGTCGTTTGTGATGGCTGTGCGTGTCTGGGTAAGACGATTGAAAAGCGTGGATTTACCAACATTCGGTCGGCCCACGATGGCTATTAATTGACTCATGATGATTATATTTTTCTTAATAAAACGTCCCCGGCCCTCGAATAGTTCTTTTCACGGCCAAGAGCGCGCAGCAAATTTACGAAATAATCTCGTAACTACCGCACCTCGCCGAAATAAAACACATACATGTATCATCTCAGAGGCGACAGAGTCCGCAACCCTCAACGATCACTTCCCGGTAATATGGCTGCAGACAGGATCGAAGATCCTGAACTTTTCGTAACCCCATCTTAAGTGAGCGATGGTGCGAGAGGCGTGTCAACGCCTGAGCGAACATCGCGAGCGTAGATGGGGAGAGGGTGACACAAAAGTTAGTTGGTCGGAGACCATCAACAATACACAAGATCAATGCAAAAATCCACTCCTCGCAAAATATACCTGTCGTTTCCTGAAAAAGGTTGACTCGGTTCGTGATGTTTACTGTTTTATGTTTC
>CAMWGM010000269.1 GCA_947173755.1 uncultured Muribaculaceae bacterium | reverse complement strand
CTTTCTTATGCGGCTCCCCATTTGGGAGTGTGCGGCAGGGAGGTGGCCCATCAAAGAAACACAGTTTTATTCGTGACTCCAACAGATATCGATTTTAAATATTTGATTTATTTATTTAACCTTCGATAACAATAGCAGGCACGGATATTGTTGTGTCAATAAAGCCATAGAGGACCGGTTTTGTCATCTCAGACGGAATTCATACATCTCGGCTACTGCTGAAAATTTATCTTTTAATTAGTCGAGTGGCAATAATCGGCATATAGAATCAATAATAATTCTAACCCAAATGTCTGTAAATTTAACCGAAAAACCGCGTGTAAATTTTGCATCTGTCAAAAACCCGCTCCCTTTCCCGGATTTCCTTGATGTGCAGTTGAAGTCGTTTCGCGATTTCCTGCAACTCGACACACCCCCGGAGAATCGTAAGAACGAGGGACTCTATAAAGTATTTGCAGAGAATTTCCCCATCGCGGATACACGCAATAATTTTGTGCTTGAGTTTCTTGATTATTATATCGACCCCCCGAGATATTCCATCGAGGAGTGTCTCCGCAGAGGTCTCACATACAGTGTGCCCCTTAAGGCTAAACTGAAACTCTACTGCACAGACCCCGACCATGAGGATTTCGATACGACTATTCAGGACGTATATCTCGGTCCGATCCCATATATGACTGATCAGGGCACTTTCATCATCAATGGTGCCGAGCGTGTCGTGGTATCTCAGTTGCACCGTTCGCCGGGTGTATTTTTCGGTCAGAGCGTTCATGCCAACGGTACGAAACTTTATTCCGCTCGTATCATCCCCTTCCGCGGAAGTTGGATCGAGTTCGCTACAGACATCAATAACTGTATGTATGCCTACATTGACCGTAAGAAGAAACTCCCCGTGACTACTCTTCTGCGCGCTATCGGGCTTGAGTCGGATAAGGATATCCTGCAGATATTCGATCTCGCCGAGGAAGTGGAGGCTACAGAATCAAATCTGAAAAAATACGTAGGCAGAAAACTTGCTGCGCGTGTGCTCAATACATGGCAGGAGGATATCGTGGATCCGGATACCGGTGAAATGGAGTCGCTCGTACGCACGGAGATTATCGTGGAGCGTGGCAGCGAACTCACTGAGGATATGATCTCCGCTATCGTGGCAAGCAAGACCAAGACTATTATTCTCGAAAAGGAGAATGTCTCTGCCAACGATTATAATATTATCTTCAATACCCTGCAGAAGGATCCTGCCAACAATGAGACTGAGGCAGTGCTCTACATCTATCGTCAACTCCGTAATGCGGAGGCTCCGGATGAGATGTCGGCTCGCGAGGTGATCCAGAACCTTTTCTTCTCTGACAAACGTTATGACTTGGGTGAAGTGGGTCGCTATCGTATCAACAAGAAACTCGATCTCAATATCCCGGAGGATGTGAAGGTTTTGACTCGTGAAGATATTGTGTCGATCATTAAATATCTCATCGGTCTGATCAACTCCAAGAGTGAGGTCGATGATATCGACCACTTGTCAAACCGCCGTGTGCGCACCGTCGGGGAGCAACTATACAATCAGTTCGGGGTAGGCCTGTCGCGTATGGCCCGTACTATCCGCGAGCGCATGAATGTGCGTGATAATGAGGTGTTCACTCCGATTGATCTTATCAATGCCAAGACTATTTCGAGTGTGATCAACACATTCTTCGGCACCAACGCATTGTCGCAGTTCATGGATCAGACCAACCCGTTGGCTGAGATCACTCACAAGCGTCGTATGTCGGCTCTAGGCCCCGGCGGTCTCTCGCGTGAGCGCGCGGGCTTCGAGGTTCGAGACGTGCACTATACTCACTATGGTCGTCTTTGTCCTATCGAGACACCTGAAGGTCCGAACATCGGTCTGATATCTTCACTTTGCGTATACGCTAAGATCAATTCACTCGGCTTTATCGAGACTCCCTATCGCAAGGTAGAGAACGGTAAGGTAGATCTTGATAATAATGACGTGGTTTATCTCACCGCCGAAATTGAGGAGGGCAAGATGATCGCGCAGGGTAATGCTCCCGTTAATGACGACGGCACATTCATCAATCAGAGGATTAAGGCGCGTCTCGATGCGGACTTCCCGATTGTGGCTCCCGGCGAGGTAGAACTCATGGATGTGGCTCCGATCCAGATTGCATCAATCGCTGCATCTCTGATTCCTTTCCTCGAACATGATGACGCTAACCGTGCGTTGATGGGATCTAACATGATGCGTCAGGCAGTGCCTCTCTTGCGCAGTGAGGCTCCGATCGTGGGCACAGGCATCGAGGGGCAGTTGATCCGCGATTCACGCACTCAGATCATGGCTGAGGGGAGCGGTGTAATCGAGTATGTTGACGCTACAGTAATACGTATCCGTTACGACAGAACCGAAGATGAAGAATTCGTAAGTTTCGAACCCGCCGTTAAGGAATATCATATACCTAAGTTCCGCCGCACCAACCAGGGCACTACTATCGACCTGCGTCCTATATGCAATGTAGGCCAGCGTGTGGAGAAAGATGACATCCTCACCGAAGGTTATTCTACCGAGAAGGGTGAATTGGCGCTCGGTCGCAACCTTAAAGTGGCGTTCATGCCCTGGAAGGGTTACAATTATGAGGATGCTATCGTGCTCAACGAGAGAATGGTCAAGGAGGATATCCTGACTTCAGTTCACGTTGACGAATATACTCTCGAAGTGCGCGAGACAAAGCGC
>CAMWGM010000268.1 GCA_947173755.1 uncultured Muribaculaceae bacterium | reverse complement strand
CGTCTATCGTCCTAGTTGCCGAAAGCCCCGTCACCGGCGGTGCGCTCGGAATGGCCGAACGCGTGAAAAACGAATATCCCGGCTATGACGTGCGCGTCTCGATCCTCGGACACCTTCAGCGCGGCGGTTCCCCCACGGCACACGACCGTATCCTCGCCTCGCGCATGGGCGCAGCCGCTATCGACGCTCTTCTTGAAGACCAACGCAACGTCATGATCGGCATCCGCAATGACGAGATCACCTATGTGCCCTTCTCGAAAGCCATCAAGAACGATAAGCCCATCAAGCGCGACCTGCTCGAAGTGCTCCGCCGCCTCTCCATCTGATGCTCCGGATAGAAAACGTCTCTAAATCATACGACACACTGCGCGTGCTCACCGACGTCAATCTCACCATTGACGACGGTGAGTTCGTGTCGATTGTGGGCCCCTCCGGTGCCGGAAAGACCACTCTGCTCAACATAATCGGTTCGCTCGAGCGTCCCGACACCGGAAGTATCACCTTCGACGGAGTGGAAATCGTAGGTCTTTCCGACAAACGTCTCGCCGAATTCCGCAACCGCAATCTGGGATTCGTCTTCCAGTTTCATCAGTTGCTGCCCGAGTTCACTCTTGTCGAGAATGTCGCCCTTCCGGCAATGATTGCAGGAAAAGGCAGAAATGAGTCGCTCGAAAAAGCAGCATCTCTTCTCGGCACACTCGGACTCTCCGACCGACTTGACCATCGGCCCGACAAGGTGTCGGGAGGTGAACGACAGAGGGCCGCGGTGGCCCGCGCTCTCATCAACGATCCCGGCATCATCCTGGCCGACGAGCCATCGGGCAGTCTCGACACCCACAACCGGGAAGAACTCTATCGTCTATTCTTCGACCTCAGGGAACACACGCATAAAACATTCATAATCGTCACCCACGACGAAAGTCTGGCTTCGACCTCCGACCGCATCATCCATATGCGCGACGGACGAATAATCCAATGATGAGAAAATCCATCTTATTCCTTTTCGCGATGCTCACTGTTCTTCTTGCCGGTTGTCGCCCCGAGGGGGTTGACGGCGACGTTGAATATGTCTTCACCCGCATCGCTACCTTCACCGGAAACGACGGTTCGGGACGGGCACGGTTTGAAGTCTATCCTCCGGGGAGCGCTCAGGCTGTCTCTCTCGTCGCTCAGTCGGGTCTCGACCTTGAGGCCGACCATCTGCCGGCACGGCTGTATATCCGTTATGAAAACTCGTCAAACGATCCTGATGCCGACGGGCCCATAACACTGCTTGGAGCCGCACTCATCTCTCAGGGAGAGGTCGAAACCAAATGGAGCGACAAATACTCGTCATGGAATTCCGACGAAGTCTATCTCTACTCGATGTCGGTCTCCGGCCCCTACATAGACATGCGGCTCGGACTCCCTGCATCGGAATCGCCACGCTACTTCACACTCGTCGTCGATCCGGATGACGCGTCTGACTCTGACGAGGCGACCCTCATTCTGGTTCACAGTTTCGAGGCTGCTCCCGAACCGACTTTCGACCGGACTTACTATGCGTCGTTCTCCATCAAATCTCTGCTTGCACGCAACCCCGACCTGAGACGCATCAAAGTCACTCTGAATAACTCCAATCTTCGCCGTGACCTCATCACGCTCGAACTGCCGCGATATGAGGAATGACGCACAGCCGGCCCCCCTTTGTGCCAATGGTTAAAAAAAGTATTAATCACCGGCCATAATTATTTTTTTCGTACATTTGCAATTGATAAGACACCACAAGTTAAGTTAAAGGTGCCGGCAAAATTACAACATATCAGATAATGGCAAAAATTCAAGGAGCAGTCGATATCAACATCGAGCGTTGCAAGGGTTGTGATCTGTGTGTCATCGCCTGTCCGTGCGACGTGCTTCAACTTCAGCCTAAAGAGGTGAACGACCGCGGCTACCACTATGCACAGGACATCAATCCCGACGCATGTATCGGTTGTGCCGCATGTGCCACCGTCTGTCCCGACGGCTGCATCACGGTCTATCGTCTTGTCGAAAAATAACAGATACCCCGACTCTCTCCCACTTTTCTACTCTTACTTTAAAGATGCAAAACGAAGAAGTATGCCTGATGAAAGGTAATGAGGCTATCGCCCATGCCGCCGTTCGCTATGGCGTCGACGGTTATTTCGGCTACCCCATCACCCCTCAGAGCGAAATCCTTGAGACCCTCGAAGCCATCATGCCATGGAAGACCACCGGTATGGTAGTGCTGCAGGCCGAAAGCGAGGTGGCCGCCATAAACATGGTCTATGGCGGCGCTGCCACAGGCAAAGCCTGCATGACCTCCTCATCCAGCCCCGGCGTAAGTCTCAAGCAGGAAGGAATTTCTTATATCGCCGCCGGCGAACTCCCGGCGCTTATCGTCAACTGCATGCGCGGAGGTCCCGGTCTGGGCACCATCCAGCCCTCGCAGGCCGACTATTTTCAGGCCGTCAAGGGTGGTGGCCACGGTGACTATCACCTGATTGTCCTCGCCCCGGCAACTGTGCAGGAGATGGCAGACTTTGTTGGTCTCGGCTTCGACCTGGCGTTCAAATACCGCAATCCTGTCATGATTCTTGCCGACGGTGTCGTCGGTCAGATGATGGAGAAAGTCGTTCTACCCCACATCAGGACCCGGCGCACCGCAGCGGAGATATCCCAGAACTTGACAAGGGCCGTCACACGACGTCGCAACCGCCGCAAACCCCACGT
>CAMWGM010000267.1 GCA_947173755.1 uncultured Muribaculaceae bacterium | reverse complement strand
TTACCATGGTAAACCGTTTTATTCTCAACGAACTTTCCTATTTCGGTCCCGGCGCTCGCGAAGTGCTTCCCGAAGTTGTGGCCCGTCTCGGTAAGAAAAAAGCCCTCGTCGTCACCGACGCCGGTCTTGTGAAATTCGGCGTGGCTGCTAAAGTCACCGATATTCTTGACAAAGCCTCCATCCCCTATGAAGTCTTTTCGGAGGTCAAGCCTAATCCCACAGTCAGCAATGTCAAGGCCGGTATCGAAGCCTTCAAGAAGGCCGAAGCCGACTTCATCATCGCTATCGGCGGAGGTTCGTCGATGGATACTGCCAAAGGTATCGGCATAGTCATCAACAATCCCGAATTCTCTGATATCGTTTCGCTCGAAGGATGCGCGCCCACAAAAAATAAGAGTGTGCCCATCGTTGCGCTCCCCACCACTGCCGGCACCGCCGCCGAGACAACGATCAACTACGTGATCATCGACGAGGAGAAGCAGAAGAAGATGGTGTGTGTCGACCCCAACGACATTCCTGCAGTCGCTATCGTCGATGCCGAACTAATGTATTCTCTTCCCAAGGGTCTCACCGCCGCCACAGGCATGGATGCCCTCACCCACGCTATCGAAGGCTATATCACCAAGGCCGCCTGGGAAATGAGCGATATGTTCGAACTCGAGGCTATCCGCATGATTGCCCGCTATCTCCCCATCGCCGTCGAGGAACCCTCCAATCCCGAGGGCCGTAACGGAATGGCTGTGGCACAATACATTGCCGGCATGGCTTTCTCAAACGTAGGTCTCGGTCTCGTTCATGGAATGGCACATCCTCTCGGTTCGCTCTTTGATGTTCCCCACGGTGTGGCGAACGCTCTTCTCCTTCCCGACATCATGGAGTTCAATCTCCCCTCGTCGGTCAAGAAATATGGCGAGATCGCTAAAGCCATGGGTGTCGACACCGCAGGTATGACCGAGCAGGAAGCTGCTCAGGCCGCAGTCGATGCCGTGCGCGCGCTCGCAATCAAGGTCGGAATTCCCCAGCATCTCAGCGACCTTGGCATCAAGGCCTCTGATATCCCCGCGCTTGCCGATCAGGCTCTTGCCGACGTCTGCACTCCCGGCAATCCCCGCGACGTCACTCTCGACGACATCGTCGCTCTCTATGAAAAGGTTCTCTGAAAAAGCCGACTGACCGCATAAACCACACCGTCGCGATGAAGATTCTGATTCATCGCGACGGTGCTTTTTTCAGAAGATTCTGTCGAGCCATGCGAAGATGTAGTCGAACATCGGGTCGCGCACACCTTTTCTCGACAGTGCGAGGTCATGAAGACCGTTCTCGACTGTCACTTCGGTTATCTCGTTTCCGAGCACCCTGCCGTAACGGGAAATGTCGGTGATATCGAGCACTGCATCCGAACTGCGGCTCTCCGCTACAGGTTCATCCGTATTGTAACTTCGCTCGGAGTGAAGCAGCAGGATCGGCACGGTTATGTGGCCATCCTTTCTCAACCGTCGTTGTGCCACCGTAATGGCTCTGATCCAGCCGGCGTCAACGTCGGGCGACTGTTCCATTTTCCAGTCGGTGTTGTAATTCCATTCGCCTCCATCTTTTTTGAGAAGACTTTCGCTGTAGATTTGGCTCGGACTCTGGCTGATCTCAAGGTCAGGCACTATTTTCCCCGCGGCTGTAACGATGGGAATAGCCCATTTCTCAAGAGCGGGCGAAAGGTTCCAGTCGAGGAACGGACTATTAAGTATCAGGCATTTTATCGCCGGGTCGGATGAGGTGTTCATGTAATAAGCGGTGGTCAGTCCGCCGGTGGAGTGTCCCATCAATACGATCGAATCTATACCGTTGACCTTCATCACGCTTATGGCAGAATCGATATCGGCGAAATATTCCGAAAGATCCCTGGCCTGAAACGGTGTCTGACCTTTCATCAGGGATCGCCCATATTTTCGCAGATCTACAGCATAGAAACTGTAGCATGAGTCTACGAAACGGTCGGCCATTTCAGTCTGGAAGAAATAATCGTTGAAGCCGTGAACGTAGAGCACTCCGCGTTTTGCCCCGGCCGAAACTTTTCTGATAATCGTCGATCTTACCTGACCGGAATAATCGTCGGCCTGTCTGACATAACGCATCTCGAAACCGTCGCCGAGCGTGTCGCGCTGCCACCCCGTCGAAAACGGCTCATCAGATCCGGCCGTCGCCTTGTGGCGCCCGCATGATGAGTATGTCAACATGATCATCATCGTTGCGATGATAAGAGCGAATTTCTTCATTTAAATATGCCTTTTGAGAAACTCACATGAGTCTCGTTAGTTTGCAAATATAGTGATTTTTTCAAGATTTACGGTGTGTGTCAGCAAATTATTATTACATACCTGCCTCATGGTAAATTATTTTTTTAGTTTTTCCTTGTGTTTCCGCCGCTTTTGTGTAATTTTGTCGCATCTTCTTCTCAAATAAATCCTCCTCGTTATTAAAATTCGCATATCATGAAGAAACTGCTGCTCACATTCCTGATGATACCGTTGATAGGGTTAGCCGGGATTCGGGACTGGGATTACACTCCCTTTATAAGTTACACGGATCAATACCCCGGTGAACTGATAAAAGAAGGACGGAATTTCGATCTGTTGCTGAATCTTTGGGAACAGCCGAAATCGCATGACGAACTGATCGGTTCAGGTTTTGATATGACTGATGTGGATATACCCCGTCTGATCAATCAGGGCATGATTTATCAGGCTGATGATGTTCTATATTCTGC
>CAMWGM010000266.1 GCA_947173755.1 uncultured Muribaculaceae bacterium | reverse complement strand
CGGCATTCCGGATCGGTGTTGAAACGGTTGACCACTTCGCGCCGGTTGGTGGTGGCTCCGGTCATGGTGGCATATCCGATGCCGTTTTTCTCAAGCGCCTCGCCGGTGAGTTCAAGGCCGGCGATATAGGTGAAGAAAACGACGCACTTATGGCCGTTGGCGGTGGCTTCCATAAGATTTTCGAGCAGAAGGTCGAGTTTCGGCGAACGTATCCGGTCGTCGGTGAGACTCTCGGGCACCGATGCTATGCGGCGGAGTTCGGTGAGGGCCTGAAACATCACAAACTGTGCTTTATTGATTCCCTCTTTTGCCACTGTCTCGTCGACTCTCTCCTTGAAGGCACGGCGGCGCTGCTCGTAATATTCGGCCTGCTCGGGCGACATCTCGACATAAAGGGTCTGCTCCACACGATCGGGGAGTTCCTTAAGCACATCTTTTTTCAATCGACGGAGCATGAACGGGAATATCCGGCGACGCAGGGCGACAGTAGCCTCCTGGTCCTGATCGCGCTGAATTGGAATGGCATAACGTCGGTTGAAGTCTTCGATGTCTCCAAGCATTCCGGGGTTGAGAAAGCGGAACAACGAATAGAGTTCGCTCAGATTGTTCTCTATGGGAGTGCCCGATAAAGCAAGGCGGTGCTCACCCTTGAGCATGAAAACCGACCGTGTGGTCTGTGCCTCAAGATTCTTGATATTCTGACTCTCATCGAGGATGATGTAGCAGAAATCGATATCCATGAGCCGCTCGATATCGTTGCGGACAATGGCATAGGTCGTGAGAATCACATTTGCCTTAAGAGCCTCCGAAAGGTTTCGACCCGTTCCGTAATACGTATGAAAAGTCACTCCGGGGGCGAAACGGCTCAACTCATTCTCCCAGTTGAACAGCAGGGACCGGGGCATCACAATAAGCGTCGGGCGATTCTCCTGCGGATAGATGCGCGAGAGCACGGCAATGGTCTGGACGGTCTTGCCGAGACCCATATCGTCGGCAAGACAGCCTCCGAGATGATTATTGTAGAGATAGTCGATCCATTTCACACCGGCCTCCTGATAAGGACGCAGGGAGGCTTTAAGATCCGGGAGAGACAATTCCTGCGAGGCAAGTTTATTGATGCCCTCGAAAACCGCACGCTGACGGGAGAAAAAACTGGGATCGAGTTTGGTGGCGAGCAGATCCTCAACCTCCGGAAGATCAAAAAATGTGAGTTTCACATTCTTGCCCGAATTCTTCTTATCACCGAAAATACGCTCAAGACGCTTGATATATTTATCGTCGATGACGGCGCGGTTGCCGTCAGAAAGGGTCACATATCGGTCGCGCCGGTATTGTTCGAAGAGTTTTCCGAGGGTTATCGTATCGTTGCCGAGCGACACTGTAGCATCCCCTTCGAGAAAATCTATGCCGGAGGAATACTTGAAGTTGATTTTCGGCTTGACCGGTGACACCTTATAATCCTTCAGGTTGTCGGTGCCGAGCACTGAAAATTCCTCGAGCAGTTTCGGAAGGCATTTTAACAGGAACGGAGACGCCAGAGACTCGGGGATGATGAAATAATCATCCTCAAAGTAGAGTTCGCGGGCTGCGCGTCGCGACGGAGCCGCCGAGACAATCATCAACTCGACTTCGCGGGCTGACGATTCGATGTCGGCGCGTTCGACAGGCGAGACGGCGACACTTCCTGTTTCGGGACTGACCTTTGCGAACCTGCTTAACTCGAAACTCCTCACGGCTTCCTCATTCAGAGAGCCGAGAGTGGCACCTACGCGTACATGAAGACCGAGATCACTGTCGACCTTTTCAAATATCACGGCAGGCTGCTCGGCAACTGCTGTCGAGAGAATCTTTACGTTATAATTCTCCCAGTCGAGTGTAAAATTATCGACATTCGAGTAGACCACCGAGAGGAACAGTTCGACCATGTCGGCAGCAAACGGCGATATGAAGAAATCAAGTTTGTCATTGCCACTCCCGATCGGTGAAACGGGAAACATCTTGTTTCCGGCAAGCACGAAACTGTCATTGAGAATGACAAAGTCTGACTTCAATTGCGGTTCGAAATCATCTTCAGCAGGCTGGAGGATCATCCACCTCGGTATGATCGAATCGCCCCCTTTGGTAGGCATTAGTTGCAGGACAAGTCGGGCCCGCTCGTCGATATAGGTGACCGGCTCCAGTTTGGAGTTAACGATGTTATTACATCTGATGAGATGGTAGACGAGATAGGGATAGGCTCCCAAAGAAATAGCATCGGGATTGCTTTCGCCCCAGTTGATCGACAACAAGCGCTCCTCACGGAGTTGTAGCACCGTCCTGAGAAGAGCGCCTTCATCGCCGGGGAAATTCTTAGGATCAGGGATAACAGGTTTTCCCTCGCTATCTACAACGTCGATGACAGCGACCCCTTCATGATCACGGGTGATCATGAAGAAAAAACGATCGACACTCGAATCTCCTTCCGTCTTATGCGCGAAATCATTCGAGAGAGGTTTCTTTCTCAAAAAAGCCAAAAAATCCTGGTCCATAAATTATCCTGTGCTGACCCTCAGATCAAAATGAATGAAACGCAAAGATAATCAAAACCTGTTAAAAAGACACTCAGGACAATTATAAAAAAACTAAATTTAAACGAAGTTTACACTTATCGTTCATAAATCTTTTGGCCATAAGAACGCTCAGCGATCGGAATTATCGTTCTCTTTCACACAGGCATAAAAAAAGACTGCGATCCCGGTGAGGGGGTCGCAGTCGGAAGGAAGGGG
>CAMWGM010000265.1 GCA_947173755.1 uncultured Muribaculaceae bacterium | reverse complement strand
ATTTCAAACTCATACCTTGGTCGATCCATTACGACCTGTACCACATCCAGAGGTTTGACACGATAATTTGATTTCACCTGACGGCCGTTGACAAGAATACACCCCGCATCCGCCGCCTGCTGTATTCGGTTACGCGACGAATGCTCCAGCCGTGCGACAAGGAATTTGTCTACTCTCAGTAACTGCTGTCCTTTGTCAGCCACGAATCTGAAATGTTCATAGAGGTCTGCCCCGTCAGCGCTGGTGCCCACCGGAGATACTCCCTCCGATAAACCGGCTTCGAGTTCGGGATCCTGTTCTAACTCTGTATTATCTTGAAACTCACTCATCATTTCGTAACTGTTTTTGACAATTTTACTATTTCTCTTACCTCCCTGCGCAGCATAAGCAGCGTAATCATCGTCGGAAATGCCATAAGAGCGTAGAACAGATCGCAGAATCCTACCGCAACACCTAGAGGTATCACTGCGAACACAACGAGAGTAACGATGAAAAAGACGGTATACCACTTGCTTTTCCCCTCGCCGAACAGATAGGCTGCGCAACGTGTTCCGTAAAAACTATACGAGAACATCGACGAAAGCGCGAAGCATGTCACAATCACAAGCAACAGATATTCTCCCCACGGGAGCGCTTTTCCGAAAGCATCCATCGCGACCTGAAGTCCTTTCACCCCCTCAACTGCACTGAAATCTGCGCACAACAGTAGAGCCATTGCAGTAAGCGTACAGACGAAACCTGAATCTATCGCCGGACCCAACATCGCGACAAGTCCCTCCTTGTAAGGCGAACTGTTTGAGGAAGCACCGTGCATTATAGTAGCAGTTCCAACACCCGCATCATTGACAAGCATCGCTCGCCGGGCTCCGATTATTGCTATTCCGGCCAACGCGCCCCACCCGGCTCTGAGATTGAATGCTTCTTTGAAAATGGACACGAATACCCGCGGAACATCATGAACATGGGTGATTATTATCCAGGCTACGAGCACGAAATATAGTCCGACCATAAATGGCACGAGCCATCCTGCCACTGAAGCGATACGTCGTATACCTCCTAATGTTACAAGTGAGACAACCACCGCGATAACAATTCCCACTACAAGTCTCAGCGACGCCTCATGGCTCATTCCGAACAACGAGTGCTCAAATGAGAAATGACTGTGAAACGCCGTGGTTATCGCCTCTGTCAGTTGATTGGCATTGATAATGCAAAGTGTCCCGAGGAGTCCCGCAAAAGCGAACGTCAGCGCCATCCAGTGCCATCTCCTGCCGAGACCTCGGTCGATAATGTGCATCGTCCCCCCTTCGGCCTTTCCGTTCGGTTTGAAAAGTTTGTATTTGGTAGTAAGTACTCCTTCGTGAAATTTTGTCGACATTCCGACGAGAGCACTGACCCACATCCAGAAAATCGCACCGGGTCCGCCCATCACGAGCGCTATCGCCACACCGGCGATATTTCCCATGCCTACAGTGGCCGCGACCACTGACACCAGTGCCTGCGCCGATGAAATCTCTCCTCCATCTTCACGTCGCCGGGAGTTACGGAGTTCTTTTAATGCATTGGGCAACTGCCTCACCGACACAAATCCGGAACTGACGAAGAGGAAGAGGCCTCCGACAATCAGAAGGATGAACAGCGGATATCCACATATGAAATCGGCAACTTTTCCGACCCAGATTCCGAAATTCTCTACCATCCTCCTCTGGCGCCTCCACCGCCTGTCGAGCCTCCTCCGAATGATCCGCCACCAAAACCTCCGAAGCCACCCCCGAAACCTCCTCCGAAACCACCTCTTCTCCGGCGTGAAATAGCGGAGGCTGCCGCCATTGCTGCGAGCGCCTCAGTGTCAATCTTCTTCGGTATACGGAAACGTGTCTGATGCGAACTTCCGCAGTTTCGGCAGTACCATGTATCGACACCCTCTCCTTCGCTCATCGTTGTGGCCGGCCGAACGGTGTGCCGGTCACTCCTGCTCATTGCTCTTACGTGGCAGGTAGGACATTCTATATACTCACTTTCCGGATTTACGTAGGGGAGAATATCGGTATAATCACATTTAGGGCAATGCCACACGTCATAATCAACCGAGTTAAGTCTCTCCTCGAGATCCTGACCCGAGTTAAGATAATCGTTGTCATGAACTTCATCGATAAGTTCGAGACGTGTGGAGCAATGCGGACATTTACGTTTGTGGCGCCTGACTCTATGAGTGCTCCAGAGCAGAAGTGCAAGAGCGGGTAGAGCAAATCCAAGTGTAATGAAAGCCATTATACAGAACGTAACATTGAGTTTACGCAATTCGGTCCATCTGGCCACATCATCATGAGGATACCGTTTCTTGAGTTGGATTCTTATAATTATGACCCAGCACAATGCGCAGAAACCTACCACAGCAGATAGTTTCAGATAGAAATTGAATAAGAAATCTCCGATTTCTCCTGCCCCGCTTCCTGCGGATGCGTCATTGGCTATTTCCGACCGGAGTTCATCCGCGTATTTCGGATCCTCGAGAATTCTCGCAATCTCGTTGACCCCGGCGTAAACCCCTGCGTCGTAATTACCCTCCCGGAAAGCCGGAAACATTTTGTCGCGCATAATGCGGGCGCATATGATGTCCGGCAAAACCCCTTCCGCTCCATAACCTGTGCGGATCACCGCCTGACGGTCGTCACGCGAGACTACCATAAGCACTCCGTTATCCTTGTCCTTCTTTCCTATTCCCCACTTGGTGAAGATATCGGTGGACAAATAATCAATAAAAAAAAAAAA
>CAMWGM010000264.1 GCA_947173755.1 uncultured Muribaculaceae bacterium | reverse complement strand
ATCACAAACATACACTCACGCGCGTAAGGAAGAGTTTCGGCGGTCGCACCGAAGAACAGAAGGATCTGATCGAGAAAAATCAGAGTCAGTCCCCCAAATACGACCGAATGGATCAGGCAGAGCACAAAAACGTTGTTGACCACATCTGTAGCACGTGCATAGTTCTTTTGTCCTAAGAATATCGAACTGATTGTGGCGCCTCCGGCGGCGATAAGCATACAGAAAGCCGCCACGAGATTCATCAGGGGAAAGGTGATGGCCAAACCGGCAATAGCCATCGCCCCTACACCTCGACCGATAAAGATCGAGTCGACAATGTTATAGAGCGATGTGACAAGAGATGCCACGATTGCCGGAATAGAATATTGCATCAGAAGCCGACCGATCGACTTTATTCCTAAATCTTCAGTTGATGAACCTGTAGTGACTGCCATGTGAATAAAATTTGTTCGGGCATATTGTCCAAGTTACAAAGGTAGCAAATTTTTTGCATACCGACCGACTGAACGGCATTGACGTTATAATTTCTTAACAATGCGACACGAAAAATCGGGAGTCACTATAAAAAGCGACTCCCGATTTTGGAAAAGATTTATGAGAATTTATTTCACTACAAACTTCTTGCCGTCACGGATGTAAACACCCGGCGCAGAGGGATCAACCACTTCAATACCGCGGAGGTCATAAGTGCGACCATCCGCCGGAACTGACTGTGAATCGAAAATCACATCGTCGATCGACGATGTCTCAACCTTACCACCGGCATTCTGGGCCTCGATAATATGGGCTACCAGAGAGTTGATGTAATTCTCCAGATTCGTATAGTTGTTTGCGGCAACAGCCTTTCCGTCGGCGGCATCCTCGGGGTTAAGACCGTTGGCAGTCTCCCACTCGTCCGGCATACCGTCGCCGTCAGTATCAACCGGGGCCTCTGCTGAAGCGAGAACAGGCCAACCGGTGGTTCCGTCAGGATAGACCACATCTTCCTGACTGTTGATAAATCCGGAAGAAAGTCCGTCGGTGTGGAACGAAGAGACACCATTGCGGGTATCATCCACTATCATCTGGTCATACATATCGCGGTGGAGCGACGCTCCGGCCCAGTCGCATACGCGCTCGAAGGCATCCTGTGCTGTATGGGTTGTGGTAGCCGGGAAAGCGATCGGGTGCTCAAGTTTCATTGCGGCCTTGACCTCATCGGTGAATGTCCTATCGTTGCCGGACTTGTTGATCTGATCGTAAATACCAACATTCCAGATATCCTCATTAAATTCGGGATAGTCAGGATTGAAGTTACCGTCGACATACATCTTAGCCCAGACATGAAGCATCGGCTTCCATGAATTCCAGGAAATGGTGACAGGTTTTCCGTCAACATCGATAGTATTGTTTTCCATATTGATGGAGAACTTCTTCAGACCGAAGGCTACATAGTTGCCGAGCGCGTCAGAACGGCCTCCAGTCACCTGATTGCTCTTGAGAGATGTTCCTGCAACTCTGTTGTAAGCGTTCACGGTGGTATTCTTGTCGAGACAGTAGTCGACAGTGCGGCATCCGAGAGCAACGAGACGCTTGGCACGGTCGGCACGAGTAGTCGCGGGACCCGGCTTGTAATAGTTGCCTACCGCATTCACATTCATACCTTCGCCACCGTAGCATCCTTCACCGGCCCAGTTGTAGATGACATTGTTTCGGTAGTCCATGCGTTCATCCTTCTGGGTAGAGGGACGGGGTCCGAAACGAGGAGTACGGGAGGTGTGATGGGCAAGAAGGTTGTGGTGGTAGCTGGCGCCTGAACCACCCCAGTTGCCTCCGTAGCCATGAGCACCTTTGGAGTGACCGGAGTTTACCATTGAGTGAGAGACAAGACACCACTGTACGGTGAAATTCTTGCTTCCGTAGACACTGAGACATTCGTCGACACTCCAGCTTACAGAGCAGTGGTCGACGATCATGTTGCTACCGTCCATTCCTCCGAGACCGTCACCTTCATGCTTGTCGACATTACGGTTGCCGAGACGGAAACGGATGAAACGGATGATAAGGTTAGGACCTGAAAGCACAACGGGAAAATCAGCGAGACAGATACCGTCGCCGGGTGCAGTCTGACCCGCGATGGTAAGGTTGCCGTTTCGGATCTTAAGTTCCGACTTGAGATAGATGGTTCCTGATACGTCGAAAACGATCGTACGGGCACCCGATCGGTTAATAGCATAACGGAGAGAACCGGGTTCGTTGTTGTCCTCCAGAGTGGTGACGTGATAGACGTCGCCCCCGCGTCCGCCGGTGACGAACTGACCGAAGCCTTCGGCACCGGGGAAAGCGACAAGTTGCTCTTCTTCGGCCATCGCTGACAGCGGCAAAGCGGCAGCGATGATTCCTCCGAATAAGATTTTCTTAATAAAATTCATGTGTTCAGATGGTTATTATGGAAAGGTTAACGTTTATTACAAATTTCAGATGACACCGTAAGTGGAAAGAAGGATAGTCATCAGGTCACGCAGACGGCGCGACTCCGCTGCTGCTGCCTCGGCGAAATCCTTTCCGGAAGAGGCGTAGATGATGGCACGCGATGAATTTACGAGAAGACCGCAATCCTTATTCATTCCCCACTTGGCGACCTCTTCGAGCGAACCGCCCTGGGCACCGACACCGGGGACGAGAAGGAAATTGTCGGGAGCAACGCGACGGACTTCGCTGAACATATCGCCCTGGGTAGCACCGACGACAAACATCAGTTTATCTTTGGCGCCCCATGAACGTGCGGTGTCGAG
>CAMWGM010000263.1 GCA_947173755.1 uncultured Muribaculaceae bacterium | reverse complement strand
CAGCACTTCGCGGAGTGGCTTTGGAAAGTTGACCACCGGTATTGGAATAACACTCGGTATCCATCACCAGAATCTTGATCGGTTCGCCGGATGCAAGCACATGATCCAGTCCACCGAAATCTATATCATACGCCCAGCCGTCGCCTCCGATCGCCCAAACTGATTTCGCAGCAAGCATGTCGGCCTGATCAAACACTGAAGAAATCGCAGGTGACATCGATTTGACACCGGCAAGCATCTCCTTAAGCGATTGCGCGATGGAAGCAGATTCCTCAGGCAGATCGGCCGAGTTGAGCCACGCCTGCAGTGAAGCCTTAAGATATGGAAGGGTGTCCGAAGAATCTATGAGATCCCGAACCTCCTTTTTCAGACGGGCACGACGGTGTTTCATAGCCAGCAGGATTCCGTAACCGAATTCGGCGTTATCCTCGAAGAGTGAATTTGCCCACGCGGGACCTCTTCCGTCAGGCTCTGTGGTGCAATAGGCAGACGAGGGATAATCAGCACCCCAGATCGAACTACATCCCGTAGCGTTGGCTATGAGAAGCCGTGAGCCGAAGAGCTGAGTCAGTAATTTGACATAGGGAGTCTCGCCGCAACCTGCGCAAGCGCCCGAGAATTCGAGCCCCGGCTTACGGAGTTGAGAGCCATTGACAGTAGCGGCGGGAAGAAGCGACGGTTTTCCGGTGACATGAGTCATCAACCATTCAAGATGCCCTGCTTCACGCTCGAGAACCTGAGAAAGAGGTGTCATCGTCAATGCCTGTCCGGGACAGATCAGCGAACAGGAAGAACATCCGAGACAATCTTCCGGATAATTCTGGATGCGGAACTTAAGACCCTCCATCGACGGGGCACCGTGAGCATCCTTCACCGCAAGAGTCGGCGGAAGATCTTTTGCTTCCCCGGCAGAGAGTACGAAAGGACGAATCGCAGCATGGGGACACACGAGCGAACACTCGGTGCATTCGACGCATTTATCTGCATCCCACACCGGGACAACAGTTGCAATCCTGCGATGCTCGTAAGCGGTCGAACCGGGAGGAATGACCCCATCCGGCGAAAGGGCCGACACAGGAATCGAGTCACCTTGTCCTTTGATGCAGGGATTATGGACAGTCTCGACAAATTTCTTCAAAGCATCTGAAGGATAGACCGGGGCGGGTCGTGTGGAATGCGCGTCGGGCGCAGTGGTCCAATCATCAATTGAACTATAGTCAATCTGTTTAATAGCCCCCACAGCCATCGAAATAGCCTTAAGGTTTCTCTCTACCACCTCTCCCCCTTCGTGCATATAAGCATCTTTGATGGTCTGTTGCAGACGCTTATAAGCCTCTTCAAAAGGAATTATATCAGAAAGATAGAGCATCACGGTCTCCATCGGCATATTTATTCGGGGAGCCAGCCCGACCTCAGCTGCAATAGCATCTGCATCGATATTATAGAACTTCAGTTTCTTCTCAGCAATCTGACGGCGCATTTTCTGAGGAAGTTTCGAGATCATCTGATCAGCTCTCCAGGGAGAGTTAAGGACGAATGTTCCTCCCTCCCGGATCTTGTCGAGCATCGAGAATCGGTTGACATAACTTGTCTTGTGACATCCGACATAATCAGCGCCTTCAATCGAATAGGCCGAAGTGACAGGCTCATGGCCGATGCGCAGTTGCGAAATAGTGTAACCACCAGATTTCTTGGCGGAGTAACTGAAGTAGGCCTGAGCATAAATGTCGGGATCAGCAGCCAAGACGGCAGCCGCCTGGCGCGTACCTCCGACGGTTCCGTCATTTCCTATTCCGTAAAGCACAGCCTGGAAGTTGCCGGCGGAAGCAAGAATATCAATGTGGTCGGTGACATCAAGCGACAAACGGGTTACATCGTCATTAATACCGACGGTGAACATCTTCTTTGGCTCGGGTTTTGCAAGTTCATCGAAAATCGCCTTGACCATCGAAGGATCAAATTCCTTGCTTGAAAGGCCGAAGCGTCCGCCTATCACGTTAATATCTGAACGACCGGCTTCAAAAAGTGCGGTCATGACATCGAGACAGAGCGGTTCATGCAGTGATCCCGGCTCCTTGGTACGGTCGAGCACCGCTATAGACTTCACGCTTTCCGGAAGAACTTTCAGAAGCGCCTCCGTGGGGAAAGGCCGGTATAAGCGCACCTTCACTACACCTGTCTTATATCCCTTGTTCCTGTTGAGCCATTCCGAGGTCTCCGCAGCAACCTGAGCGCCCGATCCCATCACGATAATCACCCTGTCTGCATCTGGTTCGCCGACGTAGTCAACAGTATGATACTGTCTGCCCGTCACACGCGCCACATCGTCCATTGCCTCCTGAACTATTGACGGAAAAGCATCGTAGTAACGATTGACAGCCTCGCTGTTCTGAAAATATACATCAGCATTCTGCGCTGTGCCGCGGGTGTCGGGATGCTCGGGATTCATAGCCCTTCTCCTGAAAGCCTCGACCTTATCCCATGGCATCAATGGACGCATCGAGTCATAGTCGATCATCTCGATGGTGTCAAGTTCGGAACTTGTGCGCCAACCGTCAAAGAAGTGCAATACGGGAAGAGATCCCTTGATTGCAGCGATATGAGCGACGAGCGCAAGATCCATCGTCTCCTGCACCGATGCCGATACCAGCATGGTGAAACCGGTAGCACGGCAAGCCATCACGTCCTGATGATCACCGAAAATAGACAGCGCATGAGTGGCGAGCGACCTGCAACCGACATGAAAAACCGCGGGAAGCAGTTCTCCCGCAATCTTATAC
>CAMWGM010000262.1 GCA_947173755.1 uncultured Muribaculaceae bacterium | reverse complement strand
AGATGTGTTTAAGATTCATACATGTTTCTGATTCGTTCCTGGATGATTTCCTCTGCCTGACGTCGGAGTTCTGAATTTTCTTCAATGCTGCGACGCATAGCGGCCAGAAGATCGGGAGCATTATGGAACATATCGGCGATAGTTCTCATGTCGTCGGCAGCCTTATCGATTAGATCCTCGGCCACTTCGGCTGTAACGGCCTCGATGCGACGGATACCGGCCGCAGTGCTGCTCTCCGACACGATACGGATCATACCTATATTACCGGTGTTAGCAACGTGGGTACCACCGCAAAGTTCGACTGAATCACCATATTTGATGACACGCACTTCCTCGCCATATTTTTCGCCGAAGAGAGCCATGGCTCCCATATCAAGCGCCTCAGCGATCGGCACACATCTGTGTTCGTCGAGAGGGATGGCCTTACGCACGTTGGCATTGGCTATTTTTTCAACTTTGCGTAACTCCTCGGGAGTAACTTTCTGGAAATGACTGAAATCGAAACGAAGCATGGTGGGTGAAACATAAGAGCCCTTCTGCTCTACATGTGTTCCGAGCACCTCACGCAATGCAGCATGAAGGAGATGTGTAGCGGTATGATTGCACTCGGTTGCCAGACGTGCCTTTTTATTGATCTTTGCCTCAAACTTAGCCTCGACATCCGAAGGCAACGTTTTAGAAAGATGAACTGCCTGACCATTCTCGCGCTTGGTGTCGTAAATCTCGATTTTCTCATCGCCACTGACGAGCCAACCGCTATCGCCGACCTGACCACCCATCTCAGCATAGAAAGGAGTCTTTGACAGGACAATCTGGAAGTATTCCTTCCCCTTCTGCTTAACCTTGCGGTAACGAAGGATTTCTGTGGGACACTCGGTGAGATCATAACCGACGAATTCGGTTTCTCCATCCCGAAGAACGACCCAATCGGTAGCCTCGACAGCGGCCGCATTGCGGGCACGATTCTTCTGAGCCTCCATCTCCTTGTCGAACGCAGGCTTGTCGAGAGTCATGCCGTTCTCCTTGAGAATCAACTCCGTAAGGTCGAGAGGGAATCCATATGTATCATAAAGTTCGAATGCACGCTGACCAGAAATCTGTGTTCTACCCTCGGCTTTCGCTGTCTTGATGGCATCTTCGAGAATGGCGATACCTTTATCAAGCGTACGGAGGAAAGCGTCCTCTTCCTCCTTTATAACCTTCATGATAAGTTCCTGCTGAGCGGCAATCTCGGGATAGGCCTCCCCCATCGAATCGATAAGAGTCGGAACAAGTTTGTACATGAACGCTTTCTTCTGACCGAGGAAAGTATAAGCATAACGCACGGCACGGCGCAGAATGCGACGGATTACGTAACCGGCCTTGGCGTTACCGGGAAGCTGAGAGTCGGCGATCGAGAAAGAGATAGTGCGGACATGATCGGCTATCACACGCATAGCGACATCTACACTGTGATCTTTGCCATATTCCAGACCGGAAAGCGAAGAAATCGTAGCGATCAGCGGGGTGAATACATCGGTGTCATAGTTTGACTTCTTACCCTGAAGTGCCATGCAAAGACGTTCGAATCCCATGCCGGTATCGATTACCTTCGCGGGCAGTGGTTCGAGCGATCCATCAGCCTTACGATTGTACTGCATGAAGACAAGGTTCCAGATTTCAATAACGAGAGGATTATCCTTGTTGACAAGTGATGCGCCATCAATTTTGGCACGTTCTTCATCTGAGCGAAGGTCTATATGAATTTCCGAACATGGGCCGCAAGGTCCCGTGTCACCCATTTCCCAGAAATTATCATGCTTGTTTCCGTTGATGATGTGAGATGCAGGAAGATGGGACTCCCAGATCGAGGCAGCCTCGTCATCGCGCGAAAGGCCTTCCTCAGGAGAACCTTCAAAAACGGTTGCATAGAGACGTTTCGGATCAAGACCGAGGACATCTACCAGATATTCCCAGGCCCAATCTATTGCCTCTTTCTTAAAGTAGTCGCCAAACGACCAGTTGCCGAGCATCTCGAACATGGTATGGTGGTAGGTATCCATTCCTACCTCCTCAAGGTCATTATGTTTTCCCGACACTCGCAGACACTTCTGTGAGTCGGCTACACGACGATATTTTGCTGCTTTATTGCCGAGGATGATATCCTTGAACTGGTTCATTCCGGCATTGGTAAACATCAGAGTCGGATCATCTTTGACGACCATAGGTGCGGACGGCACTATATGGTGACCCTTTGAACGGAAAAATTCTTTAAATGATTCGCGAATTTCTTTTGCGGTCATCTTATATATAATATATGTATAGTTTACTTTTGGATGAATGGAAGACCGCATCAGCGCAGTCAATTCCGACTGCAAAGGTAATCAAAGTTTTTCAGTTTTCCATTATTATACGCTACAAAAAATTCACCGGCGACCTTCTCTCACGAGGGGGTCGCCGGTTATAAATGGAAGTTCTTTTTTAACCTTTCAAGTACCTATAGAATTACCAATTAATCTTCACATTCAATCATTGCATATCCTTAGACTGAAAATAATTTATTTTACACATTGCAAATTTAGCACTGTGTGCCAACCCATGCAATAGAGAATGAAGAAATATAAATGGTATATAGAAAATTTAAATTTTAAAATATTATTTATCAGTGCTTTGTAAAATCACATAAAAGGACGAAATATAAATCAGATATAAGCGTTACAGACGGGTGGAAGGTCTTGAACACACCTCGCTCCCCCCCGATTGAGCCACGAACCGGGGTGCATACTGACTCTGGACTGTAGCGATACCCGATGCGTAAGTTCC
>CAMWGM010000261.1 GCA_947173755.1 uncultured Muribaculaceae bacterium | reverse complement strand
AATCTAGCCAATTTCATGCGCGCCAACCTCAATGCCTCAGTGGCTGTGCTAAAGATCGGCAACGATATTCTCTTTGATAAAGAGAAGGTGAAAGTTGACCGTATCACAGGTCACGGCGGCCTCTTCAAGACCCCGGGCGTAGGACAGCGCGTGCTCGCCGCCGCACTCAATTCACCCATTTCCGTGATGAATACAGCGGGCGAAGGTGGCGCGTGGGGCATGGCTCTTCTCGCTGCCTACACGGTCAACAACCGCACCGAACTGCCTCTCGACAGTTGGCTCGAACTTGAGGTGTTCGCCGGAGAGAAAGGCACAGAGATACGTCCGACCCTCGAGGAAGTTGAAGGTTTCAACCGCTATATCAAGAAATATATCGACGCTCTTCCGATCGAGCAGAAAGCCATCGAAACCGTCTGAATGTGATATAGAAAGCAGAGTCGCTTTTCCGCGACTGTTCATTTGAAAATCCCGGCCGTCAGCAGCAGTTGACGGCCGGTTTCCTATATCTTTGTGTTCAATTCGCGTTTCACTTCACCCATGACGAACGAGGAAGCCAACGACCCGACAGACTTTATGGTTCCGAGCCGGTTTAGAAGAAATTGCTGATAATCGGTCATCGAATTGGCATAAACTTTTAGAAGATAGTCGAACGAGCCGCTGACGTTGTAACACTCAGCCACCTCGTCGAGACCGCTGACTACACTCTCAAACTCTTCGGCAATTTCCTTGCTGACGGCCCGCAATTTCACCATGCAGTAGACCATCAGGCTTCCACCGAGTTTCATCGTGTCGAGCACGGCAACATATTTTTTTATATAGCCCTCGCGTTCCAATCGTCGCAAGCGCTCGAAAGTGGGCGTCGGACTGCGATGGATAGCGGCTGCGAGTTGTCGCAGAGAGAGACGCGCGTCGTTGCTGAGGGCGCGGAGAATCTCCAGATCAATATAATCAAGTCGTTCTACAGTCATGGATTATAAATATTATTTGTTCTGCAAAATTAATATATTATACTCATCTATTCTATTTTTATCGGTTTTTATTGCCGAAAATAATCCCAACATGTACTTTTGCATCAAGTCAAAAATCAGTCAAACCATCAATGGCCCTTCATTTCGAAACACTTCAGTTGCATGTTGGTCAGGAAGTTCCTGATCCGGCTACCGACGCCCGAGCAGTTCCAATCTATCAGACCACCTCATATGTCTTCGGCAACTGCGAGCATGCGGCCGCCAGGTTTGCACTCACTGAACCGGGGAATATCTATGGACGTCTTACAAACTCCACTCAGGATGTACTCGAGCGCCGTGTCGCTGCGCTTGAAGGAGGAGTCGCTGCGCTTGCAGTTGCATCGGGGGCAGCCGCAGTCACATACACCTTCCTCAATATCGCGACCCAAGGAGATCACATAGTCGCGGCGAATACCATCTATGGCGGGACTTACAACCTTCTCGACAACACTCTACCCTCTTACGGAATCACCACAACCTTTGTCGATCCGACAAACCTTGAGAATTTCCGTGATGCGATCCGACCCAACACGAAGGCCCTGTTCATTGAAACGTTCGGCAATCCGAATGCCAATCTCATTAACATCGCCGAAGTAGCCCGGATAGCACATGAAGCAGGTATTCCTCTTATCATCGACAATACGTTCGGGACCCCTTACCTTATACGTCCGTTCGAACATGGTGCCGACATTGTGATACATTCAGCCACAAAATTTCTCGGAGGACACGGCACGTCGCTCGGTGGAATAATAGTCGACTCCGGAAAATTCCCCTGGAAAGAGAATCCAAAATTTCCCACGCTCTCGCAGCCTGATCCGTCATATCATGGTGGCATATTTGCCGAAATTGCACCTGAAGCACCGTTCGTGACCCGTATCCGTGCCGTCCTTCTTCGTGATACAGGCGCTTGCATATCTCCCTTCAATGCGTTTCTTCTCCTGCAGGGTGTGGAGACTTTGTCGCTGCGCATCGAGCGACACGTCGAAAACTCACTCCGTATCGTTGAGTTTCTGGAGTCCCATCCAAAAGTGAAACGTGTCAATCACCCTTCGCTTCCCTCTCATCCTGATCATGCGCTCTATCAGGAGTATTTCCCTCATGGAGCAGGATCGATATTCACATTCGAGATCGACGGTGATGCGAAAGCCGCCTGGCGTTTCATCGACTCGCTGAAAATTTTCTCCCTTCTCGCCAATGTGGCCGATGTGAAGAGTCTTGTCATCCATCCGGCCACAACTACCCACTCGCAGCTCACACCCGAGCAGCAGGCTGAGCAATCGATCTATCCCGGGACGATCAGACTGAGTGTCGGCACCGAACATGTCGAGGATCTAATCGACGATCTCAGACAGGCATTGGACAAAGTTTAAATTTCATATACATTGAAAAACCCGGAGCGGTATAGCAGGCGCTCCGGGACAAAAATCATTCTTCTCAATATTTTATCACTTCGCTTTGAGCATCTGCACGAGTCGACCGACACCTGCAGATGCTTTTTCCGGTATAACCGTCACATAAGAAGGGACACTTGCCGGGTGCGGATCAATGTAATAGACGGGCACTCCCGGGCGAACGTAGGAGAGAAGTCCGGCGGCCGGATAGACGACGAGCGAAGTGCCGATGACAACGAAAATATCGGCTTCACTCACCCACTCGATGGCGCGGGTGATCTCGGGAACCGATTCCTGGAAAAACACGATATGGGGTCGGACGGGATCACCATAACTGTCGCGGGTCTCGGGCGTAGTCTCAATATTATCGGGAGTGAGGGTATAGACGCGGCTTTCATCACGCAT
>CAMWGM010000260.1 GCA_947173755.1 uncultured Muribaculaceae bacterium | reverse complement strand
GGAGAGCCCGGTCACCAACACCGACGAACCGGGAGGCACTTTGGTGGAATTCTCCCCCGATCCTTCGATTTTCCGAGACTTCCGTTTCCGCGACGAGTTTATCGTCCCCCTCATCAAGAATTACTCCTATCTCAACACCGGCCTGACGCTTATCTTCAATGACAAGCGCTACTCATCGCGCCAGGGTCTGCTTGACCTGCTCACCGACAATCTCAGCACCGATCCCCTCTACCCGCCCATCCACCTCAAGGGCGACGAGATCGAGATTGCCATCACACATGCCAACCAGCGCGGCGAGGAATACTACTCCTTCGTCAACGGCCAGCACACCACCCAGGGCGGTACACACCTGACAGCGTTCAAGGAGGCTGTTTCGCGCACCCTGAAGGAGTATTTCAAACGCGATTTCGAATACTCCGACATCCGCAACGGCATGATAGCCGCCATCTCGATCAAAGTGGAGGAGCCTGTGTTCGAAAGCCAGACCAAGACACGTCTCGGCTCGCGCGACATGGGTCCCGACGGACCGACTGTAGCAAAATATATCGGTGACTTCATCAAGACCGAACTCGACAACTTCCTCCACCGCAACACCGATATCGGCGACGTCATCCTCAAGAAGGTGCAGAATTCCGAGCGCGAGCGCAAGGCGATGGCCGGAATCACCAAACTCGCCCGCGAGAAAGCCAAGAAGGTCAACATCCATAACCGCAAACTTCTCGACTGCCGCGTCCACCTCAACGCTGCACAGGGGGACGACGACAAGAAACTAGCATAGTCTATCTTCATCACCGAGGGTGACTCGGCTGCCGGATCGATCACAAAAATCCGCGACGTCGAGACTCAGGCAGTCTTCTCCCTCAGGGGTAAACCGAAAAACTCCTACGACGTTCCCGCCAAGATCCTTTATGAGAACGAGGAGTTCAATCTCCTTCAGGCAGCCCTGAACATTGAGGAGGGCATCGACGGACTCAGATACAACAACGTCATCATCGCCACCGATGCCGATGTCGACGGCATGCACATCCGCCTGCTCCTGCTCACCTTCTTCCTCCAGTTCTTCCCCGACATGGTGAAGAAGGGTCACCTCTATGTGCTCCAGACTCCTCTCTTCCGAGTGCGTAACGCCAAGACCGCCCGCAAGGGTAGCCGTGGCAAGAAAGCGGCCGACGACGAGACATATTACTGCTACACCGATGCCGAGCGTATAGCGGCTATCGAGAAACTGGGCGCCAATGCCGAGATAACCCGGTTCAAAGGTCTCGGCGAGATCTCCCCCGAAGAATTCCGCGACTTCATCGGTCCCGACATGAGAGTCGACCGCGTCAGTCTCCGCAAGGAGGATGCCGTGGGCGAACTTCTCGCGTTCTATATGGGCAAGAACACCATGGAGCGACAGTCATTCATCATAGACAATCTCGTCGTCGAGGATGACACCGAACTCGACTCAACCGACTGACCTCATTTATCCTCACCTGCCATGCACCTGTTTTTCGCCGGTTCGTTCAATCCCTTCACCCTCGGCCACGCCTCCATCGTGGAGCGCGCGCTGCCACTATGCTCACGGCTCACCATAGCCATCGGATACAATGTGGCCAAACCCCCTACGACCGAGAGCCTGCGCGGACGCCTCGACTTCATCAGAAGCCTGTATGCCGGTCAGCCGAAAGTCGAAGTGATGATCTATGAGGGACTGACGGCGACAGCCGCACGCGACGCAGGTGCCGATGCACTTCTGAGAGGAGTGCGCTCGGTGGCCGACTTCGAGTATGAGCGCTCGATAGCCGACATCAACCGCCGGATCTCCGGCTTGGAGACAGTACTTCTTTTCACGACACCCGAACTTGCCTCGGTGTCATCGTCGGTGGTGCGCGAACTCGAGTCGCACGGTTACCCCACCGACAGTTTTCTCCCTCAAATTCCTTCCTGACAATGAAACCGTTCTTCCGTCTTCTCCCGATTCTCTTCGCCCTTCTCCTGGCCCCCTTGTGCCATGCGCGCGGTGCAGGAGAAGGCACCCCAACGATACCTCCGGAGTCGAAACTCCGCGCGGCTCTTCAGATGATCGAGGCCCTCTATGTCGATTCGGTCGACTCCTCACATCTCGCCGAGGAAGCTATCATAGCCATGCTCAGGGAACTCGATCCCCACTCGCTCTACAGCGATCCCAAGGAGACACGCGCACTCAGCGAGCCGCTCGCCGGCAACTTTTCGGGCATCGGCATCAGATTTCAGATGCTGCGTGACACCGTCTATGTCATCGAGACCACTCCCGGAGGGCCATCCGAAAAAATCGGCATCGTTGCCGGGGACCGCATCATTTCCTGCAACGACACCCTCGTGTCAGGCCGAAAACTCAAGAACACCGACATCCTCCCGATCCTGCGCGGGCCGAAAGGGTCGACTGCCATTCTCAAGGTGAAGCGCGCACGTCAGACCGAACCTATCATATTCAAAGCGACACGCGATGACATTCCCATCAACTCGGTAGATTTCGCCTATATGGTCAATGACTCCACAGGCATCATCTCGCTCGCCCGTTTCGCCGAGACATCGACCGACGAATTCACCGACGCACTTAAGAAATTGCGCCGGCAGGGGTTGAAGCATCTCATAATCGACCTGAAGGATAACGGTGGCGGACTCCTGCGCCAGGCCACCGATATAGCAAACATATTCCTGCATCGCGGCGATACGATAGTCTCCACCCGGTCTTCCAAGATGGAACCTGCGGTCTACCGCGCTATCCACGAAGGGAAGTTCACCGACGGACGCCTCGTGGTGATAGTCAACACCTATTCGGCAT
>CAMWGM010000259.1 GCA_947173755.1 uncultured Muribaculaceae bacterium | reverse complement strand
GCGACGAGAGGATATATAGTCGCTTTCCCTCGAGCAGGCGGCGTGCCTCGTCAATCATCGATGCCTGGATGGTGAATGGCACCGAGAGCGACTTCTTTTCCATAAGTTCAGCCGGCGGCCGCGGTTCGCGATAAACCAGCAGATGCCCCTCGGGTGAGCGGAACGTCAGCTGGGTGTCGGTTCCCCCGGTGATCGAAGGCACTTCCGACGTCCCTTCAAACACGATATCCTTCCCTTCGAGTGTCTCGCCGGAAGGCATCGACGCCCCGAATATCACCGAGATTTTTGGCTCGGTGACTCTGAATCGCTTGCCCGGGGTCCACTCGCTCAAAGGAGCAGCGACCACCGAGAGCATGAACGTGTCCTCAGGATTGACCGTGACATGCTCGCGTCTTACGTCGCGCGTCGTGATCCTCGGGGTCGACTCGACGCCGGTGAAGCATCCGGTGGCCATCATCAGGAGGGCCACAGGCGCGAGGACTTTCAGATTTCTCATTTATTCGGTTCCCGACCGAGATTATAGAACATGAACGAATAGAGGTCCGTATACTCGTCAATCACCTTCGAGATCGGCTTGCCGGCTCCATGACCCGCCTTCGAGTCGATGCGGATCAGTTTGGGAGCGTCACCCGTGTCGGCGGCCTGAAGTGTGGCGGCATATTTGAACGAGTGTGCCGGCACCACGCGGTCGTCATGATCGGCGGTTGTCACGAGTATGGCCGGATAAGGCGTGCCGTCGTTGCGGATGTTGTGGATCGGGGAATAACCGAGCAGATATTTGGCCATTTCGGGCGAGTCGGCCGAGGTGCCGTAGTCAGGAGCCCAGTTCCAGCCGATAGTGAAGAGATGATAGCGCATCATGTCCATCACACCCACTCGGGGAATTGCCACTTTGAAGAGATCGGGGCGCAGGTTGACTGTCGCGCCTACGAGCAGACCGCCGTTGCTGCCACCCTCGATGGTGATCAGTTCAGAATTGGTCCAGTTCTCCTTTATGAAATATTCGGCTGCTGCGATGAAGTCGTCAAACACATTCAGTTTGTTCATCTTCGTGCCGGCCTGATGCCATTCCTCGCCATATTCCGAACCGCCGCGCAGGTTTGCCTGTGCGTAGATCACACCGTTTTCCAGAAGCCACATACGGTTGGGCGAGAATCCGGGCGTAAGCGAGACATTGAAACCGCCGTATCCGTAGAGATAGACAGGATTTTCGCCGTCGCGCTTCAGACCTTTTTTATATGTGAGGAACATCGGGATCTTCGTGCCGTCAGCCGAAGGATAAAACACCTGCTCGGTGACATAGTCGTCGAAATTCACACCCTTCACCTCTGCCTGATGCATCAGTGTGCTCTCGCCGGTAGCGGGATCAAATTCATAAAGTGTGGCCGGCGATGTGAACGACGTGAACGAATATCTCACTTCATCCGGATATTTGCGCTCGGTCGAGAATCCCACCGAACCATAGCCCGGCAACTTCACGTCGGAGAGTTTCTTGCCCTCCATATCATAGATCATCACCTGATTGGCAGCATCCTTCTCGTATGTCAGATAGAGTTTGTCGCCGGAGAACTGCGCCCCGGTCAGCACCCCTTCAGCCTCGGGCACGAGTTCACGCCAGTTCCCTACTTCGGGAGCGGTGACATCGGCCACCATCAGACGGTTTTTGGGCGCGCCCATTGAGGTGAGTATATAAATCTTACCGTCGATCACGTCGATGATTCCGTTGGAGTTGTCCTGACCCGGCGCGATCGTCACCCATCCGCCGTCGCGGCGCATCAGCAGTTCGTTGCCCGATCCCTCACCGCCTACGCTCACGAAAAGCGCCGGATCCGTCTCGGCCACGATAGCCGAATGGAAATGCAACGGATGCTTCGGATCAGAGAAAGCCACCGTATCTTCGCTCTGCGGTGTGCCAACCTTGTGATAATACACAAGGTGGTTTTCGTTGGCGTTCGAAAACTCCTTGCCCGCCTCGGGACGCGGATAAGCGCTGTAGTAGAAACCGTCGCCGTCCCATGCTGCGTCGGTAAACTTAGCCCATTCTATATGGTCAGGCAGCAGTTGCTTCGTGGCCGTATCCATAAGAAAGATTTCGTTCCAGTCCGAACCGCTGCGCGACACCACATATGCCGTATATTTTCCGTCCTTGCTCTGATAGACACCCGTCAGTGCCACGGTGCCGTCCTCACTCAGCGTGTTGGGATCCAGGAATACCTCGGCATCCTTTCCGTCGGGAGTCGCCGAACGGTAGAGCACACTCTGGTTTTTGAGGCCGTCGTTCTCATAGAAATAATACTTACCGTCATTTCCGTGCCATGGCAGCGAGCGCTTCGCATAGTCGTTGAGTTCGGTGAGACGCTTGTGGATTGCCCCGCGGTAAGGGATAGCGTCTATATAGTCGCGTGTAATCTTGTTTTCTGCATCAACCCATGCGAGTGTAGCAGCCGCAGTGTCATTTTCGAGCGGACGGTAGTTGTCAGAGACAGCCATCCCGAAAATAGTGTCGGTGGTACCGTCAGCCGGAGCCGCGGGATATGAGGTCGGAGCCTCAGGCCCGGAAGTCTTCGGCGAACAGCCATATATCAAGGGAGTTGCCATAATTATGGTCAGTAAAGTGCGTGAAAAAGTATGCATCAGGTAAAGAGTTAAGATTAAAATCTGTCGGACTGCAAATTTACGAATTTTTTCCGACAAACCGAAACCCCTCATACCCCTTCAAAACCCATATCCTGTAAGTTTTCAAAAAAATTTTTTCGCTGTGCGTGAACCTTTTTCTGGGTCGTAATGTTTTATAGATGAAAGTGAATATTTTTGCAC
>CAMWGM010000258.1 GCA_947173755.1 uncultured Muribaculaceae bacterium | reverse complement strand
AATGAATAATAAACCTGTCCAGGCATTATCCTGAAACATCACTTGTCCGGCGCCTCTTAGGAAAGTGCGCGGAAATTCTTTAACGACAGATGTCGAGGGAGTAGATGAAGTTGTAGCCATAATGTGAAAATGTTAATGATAACTTTATAACAATTGTTAAATTACTTTTGTTCATGTAAAAAAACAGGGAAGGTCACTTCGACCTTCCCTGAACCCGGTACCCCCGAGGGGAATCGAACCCCTATCTAATCTTTAGGAGAGACTTGTTCTATCCATTGAACTACAAGGGCAGATATTTTTTGTTTCGGAATAACTCGTCCGGCGGCAGACTCCGTTTCCTATGCACAAAATTAGTCATTTTTTCGCGCGCTGCCAAATTTTTCCTCTGATATAGTGAACATCCGTCCGATTTTCACTACTTTTGCATCCGATGACCGCCTCTTCCTCGAAACCCTCGATTAAGACTATTCTCCTTTTTGTTTCGGGCGCGCTTGCGCTCGGAATGATTTATTACATGATTGATCCTGTTGGAGAAGGTGGACGCTTCATGCCTAAATGTACCATGAAGGCTCTGACAGGATGGGAATGCCCGGGATGCGGATTTCAACGTGCGGTCCACGCACTGCTTCACGGACAGTTTATCGACGCATTTCTCTGTAATCCTTTTCTATGGCTCGTAATTCCATACGTGGTGGCTCTCGTAGTCAGCAACGCTGCAGGCGCAAAAAATCTTTACAGCAGACTTTCGTCACCCACAGCGTGCTATATCTATATCGCAGCCTATTTCGGCTGGTGGATACTCAGAAACGTTATTGGTCTTTGAGTTGCTCGGCCAATTGATTGATAAGTTTTATACGCCTGCGGCAGATCAACCAGCCTATCGGTGCTCCTACAACAAGTCCGGCTATGCCGCCGATGAGCGCCGGGCGCCCGTAGTCAGTGGTAGTTACCGTCATCATCCAGACGAGCAGGGGCACAGCGAGCGATACTCCGATGATGATCGACAAGGTGTTCAGACGCTTCAGTTCCATGATTTTTTCAAGCGTAGTGCGGATAGTGTCAGTGAAAGGGTTTAAACTTTTTATCTTGTAGGCCTGGAAACACCTCAGGAGCGCCATCAGCACAAAGAATAATACCGACGCCACCATCAGCCACGGATGATTTTTTGTGAACACCTGCACAACGAGTATACCGATCACCGCCGCGATGTTGGGCATCAGTGTCGTGTGCAGTAGTTTATCCTTAAGCGATTTTATGGAATTTGTAGTGATCAGATGTTCGATCGCTTTTGTCTGGGCATCGAACCTGTCGGAAAGATCTGCCGACAGCCTGCTCCATTCGTCACGGAGCGCGCCGAGCGGATCGGAGGAGGATGAAAGGGGGGTAGTATTTCGTGTGGTGTCGTTCATAGGTCAGTCGGAGAGTTTGTTGCGTTCGGAAAGACGTTGTTTTATGCGCCGAAGTCTTGTGGCTATCGTGTTTCGCGACATTCCTGTCACTTGGGAGATCTCATCATAACTCTGCTCGTCAAGCCACATCAGAATTATGGATTTGTCTATGTCGGGGAGACCGGAGATGAGCCTGTACATTTTCTTGAGCATCGCCGGACGGTCAGCATCTTCCGAATGCACCCCGTCGGCCACTTCAATCGGCACCTTCCCTTCGATGTGACGCCTGGAAGTCCTCGCAACGGAAATACATGTAATGAAAGCCACATGGTAGAGCCAAGTAGACGCCCGTGAATCACCGCGGAATGTATCGAGTCCGCTCCAGATGGCGAGAAGTACCTCCTGATAGAGATCATTGAAGGGGATGGCGTCGGTGGCGAACATATAGCACACTTTCACCAGCAACGGCTTGTTGGCATCGATGAGGGAGTAGAAGCGCTCCTCGCGTGATCTTATGTCGGGCTTTTCTGATGACATTTCACTCATGTTAGACGGCGAAACAGAAAAAAAGTTTCAGGAGCGCTGAAACTTTTTTTCACACGCGGAGTCTATTAGGTTAAATCCAAACTTATCACACAAATAGAAATGTCAGAACCAATTCTTATCGCTGATCATGTCACGAAGCGCTACACCGACAAGGTGGCGCTCGACGATGTCTCGATAACTGTCCCTGAAGGGAAGGTCTACGGTCTGCTTGGCCCGAATGGGGCCGGAAAGACCACATTAATAAGAATTATAAATCACATCACGGCTCCAGATGAGGGCAAAGTGGAATTCATGGGTCATCAGTTGACTCAGAATGATGTCGCATATATCGGATATCTGCCCGAAGAGCGCGGCCTCTATAAGAAAATGAAGGTAGGAGAGCAGGCCATGTTTTTCGCCCGTCTGAAAGGGCTGAGCAAAGCAGATGCCCGACGAGAACTCCAATACTGGTTCGAGAGGCTCGACATCACCGGCTGGTGGGATAAGAAAGTCGAGGAACTTTCCAAAGGTATGGCGCAGAAGGTTCAGTTTGTCATCACCGTGCTTCATCGTCCGCGTCTTCTTATCTTCGACGAACCTTTCTCGGGATTCGACCCCCTGAACGCCCAGTTGCTCAAGGACGAGATCCTGAAACTTAAAGATGAAGGGGCTACGGTGATTTTCTCTACCCACAACATGAACTCGGTCGAGGAGATATGCGCCACCATTACCCTCATTAACAATGGCCGAAACATCCTCACCGGAAATGTTGACGCACTCCGCAGTGAGTTTTTCGGCAACCGCTATGAACTCGTCTTCACCGGCACAGGTCACACCGATCTGATGGAAAGTCTTCAACCTGTCGCAGGCGAATTCGAGATCGGTGAGAACGACCACCGTGGAAGAAC
>CAMWGM010000257.1 GCA_947173755.1 uncultured Muribaculaceae bacterium | reverse complement strand
ATCATTGGTAAGGATATGGGGCTCAATCAGGCGGTGATACTGATCTCGCTGTCTGTGTGGGGCTGTCTTTTAGTGATAATCGGGATGATTATCGCTCTGCCTGTCACATCGCTTATCATGGCATATTATGAAAGATATATCTCCAACCCTCAGCCCGAAAAACCTCTGGATGAAATTCATGAAGTTGAAACTGAGAAAGGATAGAGAATTCAGAATAATCATTTTTCAATTATCAGGCCGGTTTTTCTTCCGGCCTTTACTATTTTCCTGTCGAGCGTAGAGGGCGCATAATCCCAATATGGCTTCATCTTGTCACGAATCTGTGAAGTTCCGCAGAGACGTCCGGAGAATAATTCCGAAGTGCTGCCAATCATTTCGAGCCATAACTTCCCACGCACTTCTACCGGCAATTCGCTGCCGGCAATGAACTCCGCAAATAACGAAGGCCGTTCGAGCAAACCGCGTCCGACCATTGCACCGGAAAACCGGGCTGACAAATCCCGTAGTTGTTCAGGGGTAGAAATCAAACCATTGAAAATCACATCGTGATTGAGACAAGTGGCGAATTCATCCATCTCCTCCATTCGTAATTCGCCCTTATACTGCTGATCGGCCGTACGCGGGTGGACAGTCACATGGCGAAGAGGCATATCATTAAGAATACCGGTCAAGGCTTTAACTTCATCAGCCTGACGGACTCCGAGCCGCATCTTGACCGAAAATTCCACAACATCGTAATAACTTCCCATGGCTTCGGCGATCTGCATAAGGCGATCGGGATAGGCCAGAAATCCGGCACCTCTACCCTTTCTGACCTGAGGGACGAAAGGACATCCAAGATTCATATCGATAGTGCGGGCTCCTGCGCCGACAAGCGTGTCGACAAGCAGACGCCATTCAGCAACATCCCGGAAAATTATCTGCGGTGTGATGCGCATGCCTTCGTTCAGAACCGAAGTAAAATCGCGCAGATCGCGCGCTCTAACCTCTCCCCTTTCCACACGAATAAAAGGAGTGAAATATTCAACGACACACTCTTCATTGCCGAACATCCGGAAGTGCACATGTCGCCACTCGGCTTCGGTGAGACCCTGCATGGGAGCAACCATTAATTGAAAATCATTTTTCATATACTATCCGATTTAAAAAAACTTACCTCCTTTGCCTACTCTCACGAGCCGGACGAAGGAGGGATTGTTTTCAATCACAAAGATAAATCTTAGTACGTTTCCTTGCTTGTAAGACTGAAGGAAATCGGAATGGTTTAATCAATCTTCTCAGATTTAACATTCATTAATATTTCAGATATATTTTATTTATATTTCATCCATTTGATGAGATCCTTGACCGTCGGTTTCTTACCATACATGAAGATGCCGACACGATAGATCTTTCCGGCAACCCATACCATAAAGAAGAAACCGGCGACAAGCAACAGGAGCGATAGCCAGATTTCCCACGAAGGAATTCCATAAGGGATACGGGCAACCATAACCATAGGAGAGGTAAGCGGGAAGAGAGATGTCCAGAATGCCAGTTCGCTCATCGGCGTAGTGGCAGCATAGAGCGCGAAAAGGATACCGATGCCGATCGGAGCGACCGCCCAGGTGGAAAGGTTTGAGGCATCCTGAATATTGTCGACCGACGAACCTATCGCCGCAAACATCGAAGCATACATCAGGAATCCGAACAGCAGATAGGCGGCAACGATGAGAATAGTTGAAATGATGTTACCCAGAGATACGAACGAGGTCAGAGATCCTACCATATTGAGAAAATCGGGGTCGACATCGCTCGTGGCCTGTCCACCGGCAGCGACAGTCTGGGCATCGGCCATGATATCGGCAGGAATTACAGCGGGAAGGATATAAGTAGAAATCAATATTATCACGATACCCCAGATAAGAATCTGTGTCAATGCGACCAGGCCAACCCCAAGGATTTTCCCCATCATAAGCTGAGCCGGTTTGATGGAGCTGACCACGACTTCGAGCACACGGTTGTTTTTCTCCTCGATGATCGAGTTCATGACCATCTGCCCGTAAAGAATCACAAACATATAGAGCATGAAACTCAGGCCGAGACCGAGCAGATAACTTACCATCGAAGATGTGGCTTCTCCTTCTTCCTCCTTGTCGAGTCGGGAGCCGGATAAGTAGACATCCACCTGTGCGTCCTTAACTATCTCCTCAAGTCCGGGAATGTCATGCGCCAGCAGTCGCTCAGTTCTTATGGCACGTGCAAGAGCCCCGCGGATGGTGGTCTCCGTAGTCATGCCGATCGGACCGTTGGAATAATACTTTACGGTGGGATTTTTTACTTGTGCCGCATTGGCCGGTATAATGAGGATACCGCTCACATCATCGCGCCGCATGGCGGAGTCACGCGTGATACCGTCGGCCGCGATAAATGTAATATCGTCTGAAATGGGATTTTCCAGATCCGACATATCCGTCAGTTTGTTTCCGATCGCTTCGGGCGTTTCGTCGAAAACGAGCACGGTGGTTTTCTCAGTTCCTGCGAACATAATGATCAGCGCAGGCATCATACTGAACAGGATCATCACAACAGGCAGAAGCAGGGTCGTGATGATGAAACTTTTTTTCTTGACGCGTTCGAGATATTCGCGTTCTATGATAATTCCAATGTTGTTTGCCATGGGAGATCAATTTTTTTGGTCAGACTTTACGGCCTTGATGAAAATGTCGTTCATCGAGGCAATGCTTTCGCGGAACGAAGCGATCTCAGCCTCTCGGTTGGCGATTTCTAGCATCGATCGCACTGTTGCATCATCGTTGAGACGAAGCGTGAGCACGTTTCTTCCACGGTGGGCGTT
>CAMWGM010000256.1 GCA_947173755.1 uncultured Muribaculaceae bacterium | reverse complement strand
TCCCGAGACCGACCAGATCAGATTTCTAAGCACCGGTTTCACCGACTCGGTATTTCCGGAGTGTGTTGATATCCGTTGTGACATCACCGGGAAAATCACTGAGATCTCCGACTTCCACTCCAAACTCCTCCCCATTCTCGGCAATCTCGCATCGTTACCTGACGGTGTCACCACCGAAGTAGTCTCTCTGGCCAGTGCATGGTCGGCCATCTATCGTCGAAGTGTCTTCGTCAGCAGCGGCATCCGCTTCGAGTCGGAGCGTCAGTTCATCAGCGAGGACTATGTCTTCAACATCGAGTTTGCCGCCGTCAGTCGCTCGATCATCTTCACTCCCGAACGTTTCTACTATATCCGTTACAATCCCGGCTCGCTGACCCGTTCACTCCGTCGTGACCGCATTGAGAAATCTTCTTTCCTATGCAGCCACATCGAGCGCCGTCTCGTCACGCTCGGGTTCGATCCATCTCTGGCTGCCTACCTTTCGATGGGCCTTATGCTCGTCTATATGCGGGCCCATACCGACCATATCATCTCCGCCCCTATCCCCGTAGCCGAGAAAAAACAACTCTTCCGCGAGATGGCAGCCGACCCTCTCGTCAGCCGCATTGCATCCGACTATCGTTTCCCGAAGGGTTCCGGTCGCCACCGGCTGCTCTTCGCGTTGCGCAATTCCTATCTCCCCACCGCTTTTCTTGTGCATCTCACCCTCCTGGTCAAAAGAGTGCTGAAGAAAGGTTGACCTCTTCCACAGTCACGGCCCGGTGGCTCCGATGATGGAAATGAGCGAAAAATTGTGTATCTTTGCAGACATGTTGACCCAAGATCTCATTTCCGACACCTCCCGCTTCCGGCTGCTGCTCCGTGTCAGTGACACCGGTGCCCATGCCGTCATATTCGCTCCCGATTCCGACGGATCCCTGATCAACGCGCCCCTCCCGTTCTCCCCGTCAGCCGACCCTGTGAAGGATCTTCAGGAGGTCATCTACGATAATCCTCTCCTTCTCAACGAATTTTCGTCGACAATCATCGTCATTGAGCCTCGGGTGACATTCCCTATGCCCTCCGAACTCGATTTCCCGCTCCGGCGCGATATTATTGCCCGGCAGTGCGACCTATCATCGTCAGAACTTATCGACGATCCCTCCGGACTCAATTCCTCGCTTTTCACCGGAGTCATCAGCCGGGATCTTTTCACGTTTTTGCGCCGGACATTCCCTTCGGCCACGCTGACCACTCATCTCGGAACCCTGACTCGCTATTTTGCTTCACGTCCGGGCCGTGGCACTACGCCACGCACACTCGCTTCATTCCGCCCCGACGCTGTCGATGTCGTCATCACGTCCGGCAATCGTCTGCTGCTCGCCAACTCCTTCAGGTTCACCGATCCTGATGATGCGGTCTTCTATCTCCTCGCCTGTCGTCGCGCGCTCGGCATTGAGGAGGAAAATTCCGAAGTCCAGTTGACAGGCCACCGCCCGCACAGAATGACTGTCACCACCCGTCTGCGTCAGTTCGTGCCCCGCGTGATGCCGGCCATTTTCCCGCCGGAACTCTTCAAGGCCGGCAAGGACTCTCTGCTTGCTCCATTCGACCTGATGATTTCTTCGCTCACTCTTTGACTCCCCCTCCGATTTCTATGCGCATCATTTCTGGAAAATATGGAAGACGTCGCTTTGACGTCCCGACAAACATCACCGCCCGACCCACCACCGACTTCGCCCGCGAAAACATCTTCAACGTCATCTCCAATCTCACCGACATCGAAGGCAAGACCGTGGTCGATCTCTTTGCCGGCACAGGTGCCGTCTCGTTCGAATTTCTTTCTCGGGATGCCGCTTCGGTGACTGCCGTCGAGAAATCGCCCGTCCAGAGTCGGTTTATCCGTAAAGTGGCTGACATTCTCGGCGACAGCAATCTTCATCTCGTGCGTGGCGACGTGTTCCGCTATCTCTCTTCAGTCAGCGCGCCTGCCGACATCGTGTTTGCCGATCCCCCCTACAATCTTGAGAATTTCGACGAAGTGGCTCCCGCCGTCTTCGCTTCCGGTCTCCTGGCCCCCGGCAGCATATTCATCCTCGAGCATTCACGCGAAAAAACCTACGAAACCCTCCCTCACTTCCACTCCCACCGTGCCTACGGCTCAGTGAATTTTTCGATTTTCATCATCGAATGATCCCTGTCATGATGGAAATTCTCAATCTTGCCAACGACATCCTCTGGACTTATCTGATGATCCCCATTCTTCTCCTGTGGGCGATCTATTTCACTGTCCGCACGCGGGGAGTTCAGTTCACCATGATCGGCGAAATGCTTCGTCTTCTCGCCCGGAGCGGCCAGAGTCACGACTACACCGCCGACACGTCAGATCCTCCTGCCCGTCGCGTCTCCTCCTTTCAGGCATTCGCCGTCTCGATCGCGAGTCGTGTGGGGACAGGCAACCTTGCCGGCGTTGCCACCGCTATTGCTGTCGGAGGTCCGGGAGCCGTCCTCTGGATGTGGATCATCGCCCTGCTCGGGAGTGTCAACGCATTCATCGAGTCGACGCTGGCCCAGCTCTTCAAAGTGCGCGATACCGACTCCTTCCGTGGCGGCCCCGCCTATTATATCCTCTACGGTATCGGCCGTCGCTACTGGGCACTGACCTTTGCCATCCTTATCACCGTCACCTTCGGCCTCGCCTTCAACTCCGTCCAGTCAAACACCATTGCAGAATCTCTCCGTGGTTTCGGAGTCGACACAACCGTTGCCGGCATCATTCTCGCGGTCCTGACCGTCGCCGTCATCTGCGGAGGAATCACCCGTATATCCCGTTTCAGTCAGGTCGTGGTGCCGGGCATGGCAGTT
>CAMWGM010000255.1 GCA_947173755.1 uncultured Muribaculaceae bacterium | reverse complement strand
ATGTCAGTCTGATCGTGGTCGACGAGGCCCACTGTATCTCCCAGTGGGGATATGACTTCCGTCCCGACTACCTCCGCATAGCGGCTCTCCGTGACATAGTCGGACGTCATGTGCCGGTCCTTGCTCTGACAGCCTCGGCCACTCCCGAAGTTGTGACCGACATCATGGCCCGGCTCGAGATGAAGGATGGCCGCGTCTTCGCACGCAGTTTCCAACGGGACAATCTGAGTTACATCGTGCGCAACACCGATTCGAAGGAGCAGACCCTTCGCCGTGTGCTTGAAGCCACTTCGGGAACCGCTATAGTCTACGTGCGCTCGCGCCGCCGAACCGTCGAACTGGCACGCATGCTTGCGGAAGCCGGATTCAGCGCCGAAGCCTATCACGCAGGACTCGATCCCGACATAAAGGCCGAACGGCAGGACCGGTGGAAGGATGGCTCGACACGCGTCATCGTCGCCACCAACGCCTTCGGCATGGGTATTGACAAACCTGACGTCCGCACGGTGGTGCATGTCGATCTTCCCTCCTCGCTTGAGGAATATTATCAGGAAGCGGGCCGTGCCGGTCGCGACGGACTGGAGAGTATGGCGGTGACTCTGGTAAACTCCCACGACAAAGCGACTCTCACGCGCCGCCTCAACGAAGCCTTTCCCGATAAAGATTTCATAGCGGATGTCTATGAGAAAGCGTGTGTTTTCCTTGGTATAGCCGTCGGCGACGGTTACGACCGTGTGATGGAATTTCCGTTTGACACCTTCGTAAAACGGTTCTCACTGCCTCCGGTGCCCACCGACTCGGCGCTGCACATTCTTTCGCGTGCAGGATGGCTCGACTATGAAGCCGATCCGTCCTCGACATCGCGTGTGATGTTCACTATCACGCGCGAAGAGATGTATAATCTCACTCTCGACGAGACCACCGAGAGTGTCCTTGAAAGCCTGATGCGCCTTTACACCGGACTGTTCGCCGACTATGTCAACATCTCGGAGCAACGCCTCGGAATCCACTCTTCACTTTCCACGACCCAGGTCTATGAAAGTCTGCTCCTGCTGTCGCGCATGAAGGTGCTCCACTACATTCCCCGCAGTTCAACCCCGGTGATGCATATCCCGACGGCACGCGAGGAGACCCGACACGTCATTCTCCCCACCGAAGTCTATGAAAAACGTCGCGATCGCATGGCTGCGCGGCTCGATGCAGTGCGCCGTTTCGCTTTCGACTCAACCGTGTGCCGCGTCACCTCACTGCTCCGCTATTTCGGCGAAACTCCTTCGGACGATTGCGGCAAATGTGATGTCTGCCGGAGCCGTCACCGCACGGAGACTCCTCAGGCCGATCCCGCTCTCGACAATGCCATTCTCTCCATTCTCCGAAACGGTCCGCAGACACTTGACGCGCTGTCCGCGGCTATTGGCGGACGCACTCCCTCACAGGTGGTGGCAGCCGTCCGCCGCCTTGCCCGCTCCGAGCATCTCTCGGTGACAGCCACGCCCGGCTCGCCTACAATAAGTCTGCCTGATAAATGAGGATCTTCGGACCGCCGTTCTCCCGTCTTCTACGCCTTATTTTTGCCGGGGTAATTTGGTGGTTAGGCAGAAAGGTTGTACCTTTGTATATTCCAACCGACACAGTCAGAAATAACGATAACTCCCATATCACATAACAGACATGTATAAGAAAGCCTCGCTTGTGCTTGCCCTCGGCAGCATGTTGCTTCTCAGCGGCTGCGGCAAGAAAATGAATCAGTTTGCGGCCGACTATTTCACCACCGACCCCAATCCCCTCGAAGTGGTGGGTCTCTCCGTTCCCGCCACAGTCACCGGCCATGTGCCCCAGAAATTCTTCCAGAAAAACGCCAGTGTCACTGTCACTCCCGTACTCGTTTTTGCCGGTCAGGAGCAGGCTTCCGCACCCATGACATTCCAGGGTGAGAAGGTGAGAGGCAATGCCCCCGTCATCAGTTATGAGCGTGGCGGCACGGTCACCATCCCCGTCAACTATACCTATCAGCCTGCCATGCAGCGCTCGGAACTCTATCTCGACTTCCTTGTCGATCAGAAAGGCAAACAGTATGTCCTTCCCCGTGTCAAGGTGGCCACCGGCATCGGCGCCACAGCAGCCCTTGCCGACGCTTCGACGGTTAATCCCGCGGTTGCTCCCGACGGTTTCCAGCGCATCATCAATGAAAAATATTCGGCAGACATCCACTTCCTCATCAATCAGGCAAACCTCCGTGCTTCCGAACTCCAGAGCGATGAGGTGCTCCGCCTGAACCGCGATCTCCGCTCGGCCGCCGCCGACACTTCGCGCGTCATCGAAGAGATCAACATCCTTTCCTACGCTTCTCCCGACGGCGGTTATGACCTCAACAAGCGTCTGGCCGAGAACCGCGAGAAGAACACCACTTCCTATATGACCGGCCAACTCAAGAAGGACAAGGTGACCGAATTCGGCGAACTCACCGCCAATTTCACCCCCGAAGACTGGGAAGGCTTCCAGAAACTCGTCGCTGCGAGCAACATCCAGGACAAGGAGCTCATCCTGAGCGTGCTCTCCATGTATAAGGATCCCGAGCAGCGCGAACGTGAGATCCGCAATCTCTCGAGCGTATTCGATCAGCTTGCCGATGAAATTCTCCCCCAACTCCGCTACTCACGCATCACTGCCTCGGTCAACGTGATCGGCAAATCCGACGAGCAGCTCAACGCCGCTTTCAACACTGATCCCTCGACCCTCACAGTCGAAGAACTCCTCTACACCGCTACCCTCACAGACGATCCCGCCCGTCAGAAGGCGATCTACACCGCAGTCACACGCCTCTATCCCTCTGACTACCGCGGTTTCAA
>CAMWGM010000254.1 GCA_947173755.1 uncultured Muribaculaceae bacterium | reverse complement strand
AAGAACCCGATCACTCTGTCGTCATCCCGGAAAATCACGTGGATGACGAGGAAGAGCGTTTACCTGCCGAGCCGTTGACAGGCGAAGAAAAAAATGTCGATGAAAACCGGGAGGAAGAATTGCGCCCGATTTTCCGCGATTCACCCTTACCAGATGAAAACGTGACAGAATATCCTCAATCGACGGAAGATGAGGAAAACATCATTGCAATAGAAGAACCGGAGTCCCCCGCTATTACAGAGGAGGAGCAGGAAAAGGAAGACACTATTGCGGAGGCACCCCTTGGATCACTCGGAACTCTGTACGACCCGCGTGCCGATCTTTCTAACTTCCGCTTCCCTTCAATCGATATTCTTCCTAAGAGCGACACCGATATCCACGGTTACAACGAGGATGTTCTTCGTGAGAATATGAACCGCATCACGAAGACTCTCAACGACTATAATATCAGCATCGAAAGTATCGAGGCGACGGTCGGTCCTACGGTAATTCTTTATGAGATTGTTCCGGCCGAAGGTGTACGCGTGGCCCGTGTAAAGAACCTCGAGGATGATCTTGCCCTCAAACTTGCCGCCGTCGGCGTCAGAATCATCGCCCCTATGCCGGGTCGAGGAACTATAGGTATCGAAGTTCCCCGCGAAGATCCCCAGACAGTTTCGATGCGTTCAGTCATCGATAGTCCCGAATTCCGGGATTCGGGGATGGAACTTCCGATGGCGATCGGTCGTACTGTCTCCAATCAGGTTTTCGTAAAAGATCTTGCAAAGATGCCTCACCTCCTTGTGGCAGGTGCGACAGGTATGGGTAAATCGGTAGGTCTGAATGCTATCATCACATCTTTATTATATAAGAAACATCCTTCAGAACTCAAATTGGTGCTGATCGATCCAAAACAGGTGGAGTTCAGTATCTATGCCAAACTGGAGCGTCACTATCTTGCAAAACTTCCCGATGAGGAGGAATCGGTCATCATTGAGCCTACGAAGGCAATCGCCACTCTCAACTCCCTCTGTGTCGAGATGGAAAACCGATATGCCCTGCTCAAGAAAGCGGATATGCGCAACATTAAGGACTATAACGACCGCTTCATTCATCGTCAGCTCAACCCGAACGATGGTCATAAATTTCTTCCTTATATAGTCGTGATCGTCGACGAGTTCGCCGATCTGATTATGATGGCCGGCAAGGATATCGAGACTCCTATCGCCCGCATAGCCCAGAAAGCACGTGCGGTCGGCATCCATATGATAATCGCTACCCAGCGTCCTTCGACAAACGTCATCACCGGTCTGATCAAGGCAAATTTTCCCGGTCGTATTGCGTTCCGAGTCTTTCAGATGGTGGACTCTCGCACAATTCTTGACCGTCCGGGAGCAAATCAGCTCATCGGTCGCGGCGACCTTCTTTTCAGTAACAACGGTAAGATTGACCGTGTGCAGTGTGCGTTCATAGATACGCCGGAGGTGATAGAGATATGCCGTCAGATAAGCAGTCAGACCGCCTATCCCAATGCCTACGAACTTCCCGAGTATGCGGTCGAGGGCAATGATGCTTCCGCTTCAGCCGGAAGCGGAAAAATGTCGAAGATCGGAGATCGCGACGAACTCTTCGAGGAATGTGCCCGTCATGTCGTTTCGGCAAACCTGGCCTCTACATCCGCACTCCAGCGCCACTACTCGATCGGCTTCAACCGTGCCGGAAAAATCATGGATCAGATGGAGGCTGTAGGAATTGTAGGTCCCGCTCAGGGTGGCAAACCGCGTCAGGTCCTTACCGATCTTATAGGTCTTGAAGCCATTCTTGCCTCAATCTGAACCCTGCGGGCTCTTCATGTGTTCTGTTTATAACAAACTATGACCACATTTATAAGATACATACTCCTGATCCTTGCATTGACCGTCGGTTCTTCTGCGTCAGCGGTAGACTCCGGTGTGAGTGTATTGGATAAGACCGTAGAGACTATCAATAAGGCCAAATCTATCACGGCTGATTATTCAGCTGCGGCAGACGGTCATGTGCAGAGAGGTGTTCTGACCGTATGTGGCGACCGTTTCAAACTGATTTCACCTTCGCTCGCATGTTGGTATGACGGGCAGACGCAATGGACATATTCCGATGTCGTGCAGGAAGTAAACATCACTTCCCCCACTCCCGAAGAATTGCAGCAGGTAAACCCGTTTGCCATCATCAGGGCGTTCCGGTCCAATTACGTTCCGTCATTGGTCAGTGTGAAGGGCAACATCGCTACAGTGAGTCTTAAATCCAAGAACATGCGAAGTGATATCAGGGCTGCCCTGATTTCAGTAAATACTCTTACAAATTTTCCGGAGAAGATCGAACTCACTCTCATCAACGGTCAAAAAATATCTATTACAGTCTCGCGGGTGAAAACGGGAGGCCTCCTTAATGCGGATTCATTCCGCTTCAACAGCCGCTTGCTTCCCGGAGTACCGGTGGTCGATCTCCGCTGATTTTTAAACTCATCAATTCAACAATATGGAAACTCTCAAAACACGTTGTCTTATCATTGGTTCCGGTCCCGCCGGATATACGGCTGCCATCTATGCATCGCGCGCTAATCTTCATCCTTTGATGATCGAAGGCTATCAGCCCGGTGGACAGCTCACTATTACAACAGAAATAGAAAATTTCCCCGGTTATCCCGACGGAATCACCGGCACCGAGATTATGGAGGATTTTCGCAAACAGGCTCTCCGTTTCGGAGCCGACGTGCGCGAAGGTTTTGTTAAGAGTGTCGATTTTTCGAAACGGCCTTTCGTTGCCGTAACCGAATTCGGAGACACTATCGAAGCAGACTCCATAATTATTTCGACCGGTGCCACCGCACGTTACCTCGGGCTCCCCGATGAAGAAAAATATCGTGGACTTGGTGTCTCGGCATGTGCGACCTGCGATGGATTCTTCTAC
>CAMWGM010000253.1 GCA_947173755.1 uncultured Muribaculaceae bacterium | reverse complement strand
GTCCCGCAGATTTTTTCCACGATTGTTGCTGCTGTCAGACACACGGTGACAATACCCAGGAGCACGAACGGCAGTTTCGCTGACATTCTGAGCAGTTTATATTGCATCGACAAATTTGATTATGGCATCGCGGTCAGCCTTTGGCAGAGCGCGGAATTTCTCCATACTGTAGCGGGCGTCACTTTCAGGCGAATAGCCATGCCACATGATCGCCTCCATCGCATTTCGCGCCCGGCAATCGTGAAGACGGTCGGCAAAGGCCGATCCGGTGACTCTCTGATGCAGCCCGCGTGCCCAGAGAGGAGCTGTGCGGCACCATCCGGTGCGGATATCGTTTTTCATGTGGAGTTTGTGCTGCACCATATCCGTGTACGGCCAGATCGTCTGATAAGGATAGCGCGGGAGTTCATCTCCCTTGAAAAACATCGCCGGATCGCGGATTTCATCGGCTCCGGTGGTCCATGAAGGACGGTGACAGTAGGCACACCCGATCTCCTCGAATTTCTGTTTCCCTTTCACCACTTCAGGATCATCGATCCCTCTGACGGCGGGAACGGCCAGTCCGCGGTGCCACACCATCAGGTCGGTATACTCCTCATCGGTCATTTCTGCCGGAAGTGACTTGGAATTCAGATAACTCAGTATCCTCTGCTCCATCTCTCCCTCCCACCATTCGGGATGCGTCTTCATCGGATCAATTTTGGCGAGATAGCCGTCGAACCCCTTTTGTACATCAGGATCTTTTGCTGAATAGGTCGCCCAACTTCCTGCAGCATCAAGATAGTGATATCGGCGGTCGGAGCGGGTCACATTTGTGATGTTCCATATCGCGTTAGCTCCCGCCGCATCCTGCAACGGACCGCGTGACAGGGCATAGGTGTATCGGCGGGGATATTTCGTTCCGTCACCCTGGAGAGAATTGGAATATTGGCTCACCCATTCTCCTCCTGCGAAGAACGCCTTATTGAGTCCGTTGGGCAGAAATCCGTCCCGTTCCTCGAGGCGATATTGTTCCAGAAGATCCTTGTCGTCAATAGCGTCGAGCAGTCCTGATCCGAAAATGCCTATAGTGCTCTCAAGTTTCACCTCATATGGATGGTCGATCGCCATCCCCTGTCGGTAAGCATAGATCGCCTCCTTGGGCATCGTTACCTCAGGATATGACAGTTCATATGTCTCTCCGTCAGGGAATTTGTTACCCCACTCATCTGTCGCGCTCAGCCATCTAACGGTTATCATGCTCTCGTCGACGGGTGCCTTGAAGGGAGCCACGGCATGACCTTGCGGCATTCCGGCCAGCCAGGTGACATATGCGTCGGTCTCAGGATTGTAGACCACGAGAAGACAGCCGTTGCCGATCTCATCTGTCGAAAATCTTCCTTCCGGGATCCTCTGTCCGTGGCTGTAGCCGGGATGACAGTGAAGACACGACGTGCGGATATACGCCGGTCCGAGTCCCGAACGTACCCCCGAGGTGTTGGTCATGAAAGGTTTCTCAAAGAGTGCCTCTCCGTTTTTGAACCGTCGGTACATCCCTGCATTCTCGACAGCAGGCGAAGGCTGTTCGAGCGCGTTTGCAGTCGAGAGAAATGACGTTCCGAGGCGTCCTCCGGCATAATACCAGTCAGGCATCTCTGTGTCATCCGCAGCTATAGGATCATCGATGATCTCTTCTTCCGTGCAGGCGTTCAACGATGTTGCGGCCACTACGAGCCCGATATGTAAAAGTATATTTTTTCTCATCTGTTATTTCACTTGCTCAACTGACTGTAGACCTCTTCGAGCACATCCACAAGGTCGGTGCCGACTACTTTCACTGCGTTGTCGGCCGCAGGATAGGTGGCATGAAGTGCGAAAGGTTCCGGAATTGCGGCGATTGCCTTGATGGCATCCTCGATAGCGCTGCGCAGACGGCTGTCGAGAGTGGGATTGACACTCTTGATGTAATCCGAGATCGAGGGGTCTCCGTCGCGGCTTCCGAGATAAGAATTTCTGATCGAGCGGATATTATCCTGAAAATCTTCGATAGAATTCAGACTGTAAGGCGACTCTATATAATTGCGGTCATCGATGTCTGTCGCGCCGTTAGGACGACCGATCTTCGTATTTCCCACCTCATCGGCAATGTCGATGCAACCCTGTATGATCTCCTCGGCCACCTCCTGAAAAGTCTTGTAGATCGAGCCTTTCTCGCCTGCATTGATCATCATATCGCCATAGTTCTTACCCTTGTCCAGGTCAGCCTCGGCAAGTATCTCCTGCTTTTCGGCTGAGAGATTATCAGTTCCGGCCCAGCATGCTTCGAGACAGACGCACTGGTTGCGCAGATCTTCCGTAACCATCAGCAGATATTTCAGTTCTTCCGGAGAATAGTCTGCCTTGTGGATATTCGACTTTGTTCCGTCAGCACTCAGTTCGTAGAGCATATATTCGATCGAGTGGAAACCGAGCAGTCCATACCCGAAATTATTGTCGAGCGAATAGTCGGCGCCCTTTCTGATCTCGGCGAGAAGCCGGTCCATAGCATCCTTGTCGAGAGGCCACGAGTCAATGTGCGGGTCGATGTTGTAGTCGGCAGCCGGACCGAAAAGGAATGCCTCCGAGAGTTCCCAATAGCGCCGCGACTCTTTCCACGAATCGGCGGCCCCCTTGATGTCTGCCTGTGTCAGTTTTCCTTCTTCGAAGTGCTCCTCCATCTTCTGACAGAGATTGTGGAGCGAGATGGCGGCATCTGCCATTCCCTTGTAGGTGGGACGCACTGTGTGGTTGACGTATGCTTCTGCCACACGTGACAGTTTTGTCTCCTTCTCCGAAATCGGTTCATCGTTGTTCCCTTCACTGTCTGAACAGGAGGTCAATGCTCCCAGAGCCATCAGCCCCGAAAAAGCGTAAATGAATATTTTTTTCATTGCTAGTAGAATTATGAATTATGCATAATGA
>CAMWGM010000252.1 GCA_947173755.1 uncultured Muribaculaceae bacterium | reverse complement strand
GAGCAAGACTCAGACATATATATTCATAATCTTATTGCTTTTTGCTCTGACTGTGAGCATATTCCCCAGGGCTGCCGCCTCTCGTTCGGGCGACGGTGCCGATTCTCTCATACTGGAGAGAACTCCCGTCGAAGATATTGTTGTGGAGTCGATCGCCGGTGGAGCCTCGATCCGTGATTTGCTTCCCTCAGCGCCCGGGAATCGGGAAGTTTCGGATAATATCTCTGAAGATAATCCTCTTACAGATTCCCTCTCGGTATCAGGCGATTCGATAATTCTTCCTTCCGACACTATGGATGTGCCTCCGGCTGTAGAGTCCAGGCCTCAGAGAGTGCGACCGCAGCGTCGGCGCGCTGAATCAGATTCTATCAGAAACTCACGCATCGTCCGCTCTAAAGTCGATCTCGACAATGCTGTCGTCTACAGCGCCAAAGATTCAATGGTGCTCGTCGGACGCAGTTCCGCTTTCATGTATGGTGAGAGTGAGGTCGAATATGGTGAGATCAAACTTGATGCAAACCAGATAGAACTGGACCTCAACACTTCCACCGTATTTGCCGTGGGTACCCCTGATTCCACCGGCGAAGTGATCGGTTCGCCGATTTTCGACGATAAAGGTACCACCTATGAGGCCAAGACGATGAATTACAACTTCAAGACTGAAAAAGGTTATATCACCGACGTTATCACCCAGCAGGGTGAGGGTTACATGACCGGCGGACAGTCTAAGAAGATCGATGACAATACATTCTATGTCAAGGATACAAAGTATACCACCTGCGACGATCACGAATGTCCTCACTTCTACTTCCAGCTCACAAAAGCCAAGGTGCGACCCGGCAAGGATGTCGTGATGGGTCCCTCCTATCTTGTGCTCGCCGGCCTTCCTTTACCCCTCGCTATTCCGTTCGGTTATTTTCCGTTCACTGACAAATATTCTTCCGGTGTTATTTTCCCCTCGTTCGGCGACGACTACAACCGCGGATATTATCTAAGCAACGGCGGTTACTATTTCGCCATCAACGACAATATCGACCTTGCGCTGACCGGTGAGGTCTATACTCTCGGATCGTGGGGACTGCGTGCCACTTCTGCCTACGTCAAACGTTACAAATATTCAGGCTCTTTCAACATCTCTTACCTCAAGACTATCACCGGAGACAAGGGAATGCCTGACTATGCCAAGTCAACCAACTTCCAGGTGCTGTGGAGTCACTCTCAGGATGCCAAGGCCAATCCTAACCTGACGTTTTCGGCCTCGGTCAACTTCACCACCAGCGGTTACACCCGCAATGACCTCAACTCATATTACTCGAACGCATTCACCGAGAACACCAAAAGTTCAACAGTCAACATGACCTATCGTGTTCCCGGTTCGAAATGGTCATTCTCGACCACGGCTTCCATCTCGCAGCGCACGCAGGATTCCACACTTGCCGTATCGTTCCCTAACATTACGGTTTCGATGTCGCAGTTATATCCTTTCAAGCGCAAGCGTGCAGTCGGGGCTGAGAAATGGTATGAGAAAATCAAACTTTCCTATTCGGGGCAGTTCAACAACTCGCTTACCGCCAATCAGGACGAATTCATCCACAAGAGCCTCATCAAGGACTGGCGCAACGGTATGAAGCACGCCGTTCCCATCTCGGCAACTTTCAATGTGTTGAAATATGTCAACCTGACCCCATCGATCTCGCTAAACGACCGAATGTACACCACCAAAGTGCGCCGTCAGTGGGATCCCAACGCTTCGGCCGAAGTGTGCGACACTTCCTACTCTTTCTACAATGTCTGGGATTTCAATGCATCGGTTTCTCTTGACACGAAGATCTATGGTTTCTACCAGCCTCTTCCCTTCCTCGGCAAGAAAGTCAAGATGATCCGTCATGTGATCACTCCTACCGTTTCTTTCTCGGGAGCGCCCGACTTCGGCTCACCGTTCTTCGGTTATTACGGGCGTTACAATTACACCAACGCTCAGGGAGAAGAACTGACCAAAGTCTACTCCTACTTCCCTAACAGCCTGTTTGGTGTCCCCGGGCAGGGAAAGAACGGGTCAGTCAGTTTCTCACTGTCCAACAATCTTGAGATGAAAGTGAGACAGGACAACGACTCCGTCAGCGAAAAGAAAATCTCGCTCATCGAGAATCTTTCGCTTTCACAGAGTTATAATTTTGCGGCAGACTCAATGCGCTGGTCCAATCTGAATACATCCATAATGCTCCGACTGGTGAAGAATTTCAATCTTAACCTTTCGGCCACTTGGGATGTCTACACCTATGCGCTTAATGCCTCCGGTGCTCCGGTGCGTGTCAACAAACTCCGTCTCACAGAGGGTAAAGGTTGGGGCCGGCTTTCGTCAACCGGTACCTCTTTCAGTTACACATTTAACAACGATACCTTTAAAAAACTTTTCGGAGGTAACAAGAACGAAAATAACAATGGCATGTCGGAAGACCAGGAGTTTGCTGAGGACACCTCCGATTACCAGCCTTCACGCCAGCGCAGGGGATCGCAGAAGGAAAAGCAGCAGATGGATGCGGACGGTTATGTCAAATGGGAAGTTCCTTGGAACCTGACCCTCAACTATTCCGTAAGTTACGGCTACGGGTCGTTCAATTATAAGAAGATGGAATACAACGGTCGTCTGACACAGAATCTTTCCTTCTCCGGAAATATCCGACCCACTCCTGCATGGAACCTCGGTTTTTCGGCATCTTATAATTTCGACACCAAGAAAATCGCCTATATGAACTGCAACATATCGCGAGATATGCACTGCTTCACCATGAGAGCAAGTTTCGTCCCGGTCGGCCCCTACAAGAGTTACAACTTCCACATTTCGGTTAAGTCTTCACTCCTTGCCGATCTCAAATACGATAAACGCTCCTCTCTTTCCAATGGCGTCAGATGGTATTGATGATCTAAACAAGTGGGCCGCGCGGATTGCGCG
>CAMWGM010000251.1 GCA_947173755.1 uncultured Muribaculaceae bacterium | reverse complement strand
TTCGTCGGTCAGTGCATTGAGACTGTCTCCAGTGATCGCATAGATATGTTTTACGCCTGCGTCAGCCAACTGACTGACTATCTGTTCTGCTACAGTTGTTTTCTGCTTATTTGAATCTGCCATAAGATGATGTTTTGCTTCTAAAACGAACAGTGCGGGGAAGAGGTTCTCTGATAATTAAGACTTTACGGAAATTTAACCAAGAAGTGCCTCGAGTGCTTTATCGGCTCGTTTATCCGGGTTTGAAAAATGGTTTCCGGGCACCCAATCAAACTCTACAACCACTCCTTGAGTTTTGAGAGATTTCACTACTTCAGTCGTATTTTTACCTACCGTCTGAAATGCTTTGACCTTTGACTTTGGCTCTTCTGTCCCGAGGAGGAAATAGGCCTTTCCTGTTTTTCCGGTGAAAGTCTGTTTTTCGAACCATTCCATAAATCCTTCATACCAGAAAGAACCTGAGAGTGATCCGATGGAATTGAATAGATCACACTCCGCCCATTGCCAGAGTGTGAAGAGACCTCCGAGTGATACACCTATAAGATCGCGCTCCACAACTTCCTGCATCATCAGTTCTTTCTCGACAAATGGAATTACTCTATCGATAATAATTGCTAGAAACTCTTCGGCTTTTCCGGCGAAAGGAGGTTCACCGGGTGCCGCTCCGGGTTCAGGCCACGGAGTAAGCCAATCATTCCAACGGTCGCCCGGAACCTCTAACATACAAATGGCGCATCCGTATTTGGAAGACCTATCGCCGAGCCATCTCTCACTGAAGACTGACATTTCAGGATAGATCATGTAGACAACATGCTTTGCATCTTCCGGGGCGACGCACACGCATTTCAAGGAATCTGTTTCAAAAGTTTTCGAAATCATACACTATATATAATTTTGATGCCGGTCCTGATGATATTCAAGACCGGCATCGTCTGATGGGGAGGAAATTGTTAATCTTCTACTGGGGAGAACTGATCTTTACCTACTCCGCAGAGAGGACAGACGAAGTCTTCAGGAAGATCTTCGAATGCAGTTCCGGCGGGAATTCCATTTTCAGGATCACCTACCTCGGGATCATAGATCCAGTCGCATACGTCGCAAACATATTTTTTCTTATCCATAACAGTCGAATTTTGATAGTTAAGTATATTTATTTAGGGTTTAACTTTGACAAGGAGAAGTTTGGAGTCGGCTTTGGCTTCTACACTGTGAGGAACTTCCGCGCCGACAAGCATGAATTCTCCTGCTTTGATTGTGTGTGGAGTGCCGAGCATTGTAAACACGATTTCTCCTTCGAGAACGTTGACCATCAGATCGGCGGGGGCCGAATGTGTATCGAGTTTCTGTCCTTCCTTGAATGCTACGAGGACGGCGCCGCCGTTTGCGGTATTGAAAATATGTTTGAAAGAGGGTTTATCGTCATTGACGACGGCATGATAGGCGAGCGAATGGACCTCGCCGAACTTGAAATCAGTGTCTAGCATAGTTTTATAGTTTTAGGAGAGATAATTCTTTTGTCTATATAACAAACACCATTTTGAAACTGTTCAAAACAAATTTTCAGCGCGTCGCGTTAGAACAGAAAAAGATTATTATGAAAACGGCTATTCAATTGAAACGTGCGTATGACGAAGCGCAACCCGGAGATGGTTTCCGGATTTATATAGACCGGCTGTGGCCGAGAGGACTTTCCCACGAAACGTTCCACTATGATTTATGGGACAAGAATATCGCTCCGTCTACAGAACTTAGGGAATGGTTTCATCAGGATCCCGATGGCCGCTGGACGGAATTTGCGACGAAATATAAGGTTGAACTAGAACATAATCCTGCTTTCGAAACTCTTAAGCAGGAAGTGGCCCGACATCCTGTTGTGACTCTTCTCTACTCATCTCACGACCGCGAGCATAACAACGCGGCGGTAGTCTGCGATCTGCTCAAATCGTAAAACAATGCATGCTAAAGAAACAGTCGCCCCTCGGAGTGAGAGACGACTGTCTATAATTAAAGATCTATAGGACGTTTATCCGTTTGACATGGTGATGAGCACCAGACCGGCGATAAAGAGCAGGAACATGGCACCGATGAGAGGCATTGTTCCTTGCGGAGCACCCTTGAATTCCTTCCAAACCCAAACACCCCAGATCATTGCCACGATAGGAGCAGCATTACTGAGAGCATAGGAGATGGCAGGGTTAGCGGCACTTGAGCCCATGAAACTGATCACCATACCGCCCATCCAGATGAGACCGCCCAACATACCGATGAGGTGCGTGCGGCTGCTTCCGGCAAAGTAGTCCTTCATGGAAGTCTTGCTCCCTTCGAATGGATGACGCATTACGAATGTGTTGAAAATCGGAGTCGAGATCAGCACACCGAGGGCGAAGAAGAAGATACCTGAGTAGGGAGTGAGCGAGCCTGTTCCGCCGCTGACATACATCGGGTCGAGAGACTTGACTACGAGACCGTAGAAGAAAATCAGACCGATACCTGAAATGACGGCGAGTACAATACCCTTTGTCGGGGTCTTCTTCTGAACATTCGAAAGTTTACCGTAGGCTTTCGCACAGAGGTAGATTGCGATAATGATTATCACCACGCCGATCCAGAGGAGAGCCTGATTGCCCGGATAGTGAAGACCGGCGATAATGACCAGGAGATAATTGAAGATGATACCTCCGATCCAGCCGAGACCTCCGCCGATAGGGAAGCCTACCGACATTCCGGCGATTGCAATGGCGGCAGTCAGGAAGATGTTGGCAAAGTTCCAGACGATACCTCCGAGCATTGCACAGCCCGCACTGTTCCAGTCAAGATGTGCAAGGTCGTTGATAAAACTCCTGCCATCATCGGCCGGACCGAGACTTCCGAGAGTCAGGGCTGCAAGCGCGGCGGTCAGGAACACACCGATCGGTAAGTCGCACTATTAGAGTTGGATACGCCATTTCGGTGTG
>CAMWGM010000250.1 GCA_947173755.1 uncultured Muribaculaceae bacterium | reverse complement strand
AAGTCATCCTCTATCTTCAGACCGAGGACACGGCGTCCGAACTGAGCGGGTTTCTCAGGCTTGACAGATGCCATGAAAGTGATGAAAGCGGGGAAAACCACGGCAAGACCGGCTCCGTGAGCCACATTGTAAAGCGCAGAGATCTCATGTTCGAGGGCGTGTGAGCACCAGTCTTCCACTCTTCCGCACCCGCAGATTCCGTTATGCGCGAGTGTGCCGCTCCAAAGGATGTTGGCACGGGCCTGATAGTCGTCAGGTTTTGCGATAACCTTGGGTGCCTCGGTCATGATTGCCATGAGCAGACCTTCGCAAAGTCGGTCGGAGACCTCCACATCGGGAGTGGGCGAGAAGTAACGTTCGAGTATATGTGCCATCATGTCGCAGATGCCGCATGCGGTCTGGAAGGGAGGCAATGTGAAGGTGAGTTCCGGGTTCAGACACGCAAATTTCGGACGGAGCCAGTAGTCAGTGCGGATCGAACTTTTGATCAGACCTTCGGTTTTCGTGATCACCGAGTTGCCGGAGCCTTCCGATCCGGCTGCGGGAATTGTGAGCACGACTCCCACCGGAAGAGCCTTGGTCACTGTGGCTTTGCCACAGTAGAAGTCCCAGAAATCGCCATCGTAGCAAACACCGGCGGCAACTGCTTTGGCGCAGTCGATGGCAGAACCACCGCCGACCGCGATGACGGTATCAACGCCTTCGGAACGTGCCTTGTCGATACCCTCATAAACTTTTGTGTCGACCGGATTCGGCTGAACTCCTCCGAGGTGTGTCACCTTAAGACCTGCGTCTGTGAGAAGTTTCTCCACGCGGCCTACAAGACCGCTTCTGACGGCCGAGCCCATGCCGTAGACCATCATGACGGAGGTGGCTCCCATCTCTTTAGCCTGTTCGGCAACTTTCATTTCGGCATCGCGCCCGAAGATGTAGCGCGTCGGAGAGCAATATGAAAAATCAGTCATTTCTGTAATGAGTTTGGATTGTAAAGAAAACTCTCCCGCCTCACACGGGTGGACGGGAGAGAATGAAGAAGTTATTCAGTTGTTGTGAGGCCTATCAGTCTTCAGGAGCGAGAAGTTCGAGCATCTTGATGGCTGAAACCTGGATACGTGGGCCGGGGCCGAAGATGGCTGCGACGCCGGCCGTGTAGAGGAAATCGTAGTCCTGGGCGGGGATCACACCGCCGGCTGTCACGAGGATATCCTCGCGGCCGAGTTTCTTGAGTTCGTCGATCACCTGGGGAATGAGAGTCTTGTGACCTGCTGCAAGTGACGAGACACCGAGAATGTGGACGTCGTTTTCGACAGCCATGCGGGCTGCCTCGGCGGGAGTCTGGAAGAGGGGACCCATGTCGACGTCGAAGCCGCAGTCGGCATAGCCGGTCGCTACGACTTTCGCGCCGCGGTCATGACCGTCCTGACCCATCTTGGCAATCATGATACGAGGCTGACGGCCTTCGCGTTTTGCAAATTCCTCGGTCATCTGCTGAGCACGCAGGAAGTCGGGATCTTGTTTGGTTTCTGAAGAGTACACGCCTGAAATTGTACGGATTACTGCTTTGTAACGGCCCACGACTTCTTCGCAGGCATCTGAAATTTCGCCGAGAGTTGCACGGACACCGGCAGCCTTGACTGCAAGGTCGAGCAGGTTGCCTTCGCCAGTGCGGACGCACTCGGTGATTGCTTCGAGAGCCTTCTTGACAGCCTCTTCGTCGCGCTTGCCCTTGAGTTCGACGAGACGTGCCACCTGATCCTTGCGGACCTCGGTGTTGTCGATCTCGAGGATATCGATGGTATCTTCGTGATCGAGACGGTATTTGTTGATACCGACGATGGTCTGACGGCCTGAGTCGATGCGGGCCTGGGTACGTGCCGATGCCTCCTCGATACGCATCTTGGGAAGACCGCTTTCGATTGCCTTGGCCATGCCGCCGAGTTTTTCGATCTCCTGGATATGTTCCCATGCGCGGTGAGCGATCTCGTTGGTGAGAGCCTCCACATAATAACTACCTCCCCAGGGGTCGATCTCCTTGGTGACCATGGTCTCCTCCTGGATGTAGATCTGGGTGTTACGGGCGATACGTGCGGAGAAATCGGTGGGAAGTGCGATGGCTTCGTCGAGCGCGTTTGTGTGGAGCGACTGGGTGTGGCCGAGGGCGGCACCCATAGCCTCGATACATGTACGGCCAACGTTGTTGAAGGGATCCTGCTCGGTGAGCGACCATCCCGATGTCTGGGAGTGGGTGCGCAGAGCGAGCGATTTGGGATTCTTGGGGTTGAACTGCTTGACGATCTTGGCCCAGAGCAGACGGGCTGCTCGCATCTTGGCAACTTCCATGAAGTAATTCATGCCGATAGCCCAGAAGAAGGAGAGACGGGGAGCGAAAGCATCGATATCGATGCCGGCGTTGATACCTGCACGGAGATATTCCAGACCGTCGGCCAGGGTGTAAGCCAACTCGATGTCGGCGGTAGCGCCGGCCTCCTGCATGTGATAGCCTGAGATGGAGATCGAGTTGAACTTGGGCATGTTCTGCGAAGTGAATTCGAAGATGTCGGCGATTATTCGCATCGAGAACTCGGGGGGATAGATGTAGGTGTTGCGCACCATGAACTCCTTGAGGATGTCGTTCTGGATTGTGCCTGCCATCTCTTCGAGTTTCGCGCCCTGTTCGAGACCTGCGTTGATGTAGAAGGCAAGCACGGGAAGGACGGCGCCGTTCATGGTCATGGAGACAGACATCTTGTTCAAGGGAATTCCCTCGAAAAGCACTTTCATATCCTCGACCGAGCAGATCGAAACACCGGCTTTACCGACGTCGCCGACAACACGCTCGTGATCGGCGTCATAACCGCGGTGTGTGGCGAGGTCGAATGCTACCGAAAGACCCTTCTGGCCGGAAGCGAGGTTGCGGCGGTAGAAGGCGTTTGATTCGGCGGCTGTGGAGAAGCCTGCATACTGGCGGAT
>CAMWGM010000249.1 GCA_947173755.1 uncultured Muribaculaceae bacterium | reverse complement strand
CGGAGTTCCGGGCTGTAGCGATGGCGCCGTGCTCGATATTGAAGTTGTCCTTGGTGCTGGCGAAGAGAGCTGCAGGACGCAACACACTTCCAATGGCATCCATGACACCCTCCTCGTTTTCAGCCTTGGCGTTGGCAAGACCCCACCATGCTGCTACCCAAGGCCATAGGGACTTGTTGTGATAGGAAGGGATATCAGCAATCTGGGGAAAGAAGGTTGCGGTTCCGAAGGGAGTGGTGGGATTGTTCTCGGTGATCTCGCGTGCGCGATCTTCCGAGGCGATATCCCATAGGATCGCGAGCGACTCTCCGAGAGTCTCCGCGCGCGGATTTACTATAAGGTTGTCACGGCCATAAAGATACATGGCGTAATAACCCTTGTCGGGCATCCATAGATATTTGTTGACGGCGTCGGCTATCTCGCGGCTGCGGGCTGCTGCATCGGCCGCTTCAGTTTTATGTCCGAGAATTTTCGCCGCTTCTGACAGCACCGCCCATGCCTCGGCATGGACAACCGATGTCGAAAGAGTTTCGGTGTTATAAATGTCAGCACACTGCATCCAGCGGGGATGACTCTGTTCGCGCCAGTCGATGAAGGAGGTCTCACCTTTGACGAGACCGGTAGCGGTGTCATAGAACGACATCAGGTCGGTTGTGAGCGATCGCTGCATGACCGGATAGATGAATTCGAGCCATTTTCGGTCGCCTGTCACCTTATAGACCTCCCATGCGGCAACACACCAGATCTGACGGTCGGTAGAGACAGGCCATGCTCCTCCGCTTCCCGTGTCCTGAATTATGCGACCCATCGGATCAACTTTCTTCATGAGTGAGATGACAGCGGCTTCGGGTTGCATGTAAGCCATGGAAAGGAGGATGGAGTAGGAGACATCGCGTGTCCACACTCCGGCCCACTCCTTGCCGGTGCGGAGAGTCGTGTCAGGCTCGACCGCATTCACCATCTCGTCGAGACCCATGTTGTAGATCGCTTCATGCAGACGGTTGGGAGTGGAGAGTTGAGGATATGAAGAAATGTCATTCTTGCGGCTCCACTCCTTTTCAATTCCCATATAATAGCCGGGCTGCGCGGAGTAGGTCGACACGATTTTCTCTGATGTCGGGGCCGTAGCCATGAACACACCCTGGGTGATTGTGTCGCCGTGCCAGGAATAGGCACTGGTCTCGACGATAGTCTTGGCCGAGGCCATGCTTGCCGAAGTCAGGGCTGCCAAAATCAATAAGTTTTTTTTCATGACATCTTATTCGTTGACAAAGACGAGATACTGACCCTGCTCAAGCGCTGAGGGAATGACGGCTTTTTCACCGGAGAAATAGTCTTTCATTCCTGCAACATCAGGAGTTTCACCTTTGAATTTCACATCTGCCTGACCACTGCCGAGATTAGTCAGCACGACGACCTTCGACCCATCTTTCTCGCGCGAGAAGATGTAGAGATCGGGGCTTTCGGTGGAGTAACTGATCAGTTCGCCTCCTTCCAGACCGGCTGCGAGAGCATGCTGGGTGCGCTTGAGGGAGTTGAGTTTCTGGTAGAAGGTGAAATATTCGTTGCGGGGTTCCCATTGGGGAGCCTTGTCTTTTTCGAAGAATTCAAAAGCACGGTTCATGCCGGTCTCCTGCCCCGTGTAGAGCATCGGCATGCCGGGGAGCGTGTAGGAAAGTACGGCAAAGGCGGGGGTAAGGTTGCCAAGACGGTCAAACTCGGTGCCTTCCCACGAATTGAGGTCGTGGTTGGTCACCATGTTCATAAGGTAAGTGTCCTTCGGGTAGGTGGCTGCCTGCTCTGCGAGAAGGCTGTCGATCGCAACGGCATGGGTTTCGGGAAAGGTCTTTACTTTTCCGTCCTGACCTTTGAAAGTATATTGTCCGGAGGTGGCTGCTATCGCGCTGAACAGATCTTTCATAGGCCAGTTGTAACCCATGTCGAAGCCGTTTTTCTGAAGTTCAGGCACACTTGCTTCGGCTAGCATGAAAAGTTCGGGCTTTACGGCCTGGAGTTGCGGACGAGCCTCATCCCAGAAATCCGTGGGGACCTCCATGGCAACATCGCAGCGGAAACCGTCGACACCGACTTCGGTGAGCCAGAATTTCATGGCGTCGATCATGCCTTTGCGCATTTCGGGATTTGAATAGTCGAACACATAGACATCGGTCCAGTCATAAATGCCCATCATGTTGCCGAGAGAATCCTTCTCATACCAGTCGGGATGCTCGGTGACCCATTTGTTGTCGCGACCCGAGTGGTTGGGTACCCAGTCGAGGATCACCTTCATGCCCTGTTCGTGGGCTTTGTCGACCATCGATTTGAATTGTTCGATGGTGCCGAACTCGGGATTGAATGCCGTGTAGTCGGCCACGGAATAATAGCTGCCGAGAGTGCCCTTGCGGTCCTGCTTGCTGATGGGGTGGATAGGCATCATCCAGAGGATGTCGACACCCAGATCTTTGAGGCGCGGCAATTCTGACGCGAAGGCATCTACGGTGCCTCTGTCGGAATACTGACGGAGATTTACTTCATAGATGACAGCGTTGCGGCTCCACTCGGGGTGCTTGACGGTGGTGAACGATGAATCACGCTGATCGGTCTCTTCTTTTGTGGCATTAGTCTTGTGCCCACACGCAGTGCAGATAAGGGCGCCGATCATACCGAACGCCGAAATAAAACGTTTTAACATAAAATTGGAAAAGAGATGTAAGTATGAAATGTTGACTTCACAAAGTTAAGCAATAAATCTCTCTTTTCCAATAACAAGATAGTGAATTTTTGTCAAAACTTCATGTGAGCAGAAGCCAGCCGAGGATAAGTAAGAGCATCCCGAGAACGCCTGTGAGCAGACCGGTGAGAAAAGTGATGCGGGAGTCCTTCAGACCGTGGAATTCTGATGCGGGGATATCGGTCAGCATTGCCGGCCGATCGGGCAGAGTGGGGGGAGTGTAGATCAGGCGGCCGTCGCGCAACTGATAGCCTTTCAGGCGCGGATGTGTCG
>CAMWGM010000248.1 GCA_947173755.1 uncultured Muribaculaceae bacterium | reverse complement strand
GCATAACGATGCCAACATACTTGTTATCCCTGCCCGCATTGTCGATCAGGTTAAAGCCGCGGCAATTGTCGATGCTTTTCTCGAGACCGGTTTCGAGGGTGGTCGCCACCAGGCCCGCATCGAGAAAATTCCCGTAAAATAAATTGCGGAGGCTGACGGGTGTTTGCTTCAGTTCTTGTCCCGGTGCCTATCGCGGGCAGTTTCACTTATTCGGTTCCTGATGAAATGCTGGCCGATGTGAGTGTCGGCGTCAGGGTCATCGTGCCTTTCGGCGGCAAAAAATTATACACAGGAATAGTGACCGCACTTTCGCCTGTCGCACCGGAGGGAGTGGAGGTGAAATCGATAGTCGAGGTTATCGACGGTGGACCTGTTGTCAGACACCCGCAACTGAAGTTCTGGAACTGGATAGCCGACTATTATCTCTCGACACCGGGCGAAGTCTATCGTGCGGCACTCCCGACAGGACTTAAGATCGAGAGCGAGACTTTCATTTCGGCCATTACGGATTTTGAAGAAGATCCGGCCTCGCGACTAACCGATGCGGAACGCCGGGTGATGGACACTCTTCTCACGGCCGGGGAGAAAAAAATGACTCTCGATTCGATTGCAAAAAAATCGGGAGTCGCTACTGTCGGAGCGGTTGCAAACCGTCTTCTGGCCAAGGGTGCTGTCAGGATTTCCGAAAATCTCGTCGAGCGCTATCATCCCCGCACGGACACCTATGTGCGTCTTACTTGTCAGAAAGGCGACAATGAGGGCTTGCAGAGAGCTTTCGACTCGGTCAGAAGGGGATCGATGCAGGAGAAAGCACTCCTGGCGATGGTGGAACTGAGCGAATTCATGCGTCTGGGAAAAAGCGAATTGCGCGAAGTTACCCGAAACGAACTTATTGAACGCACCGGGGTTACTACTGCGGTTGTATCGGCGCTCGCCAAAAAGGGAGTGGTCGAAATCTATAAAAAGACTGTGGATCGGTTCTTTTACGGAGGTACGACCGGAGTTGCGCTCCCCGATCTAACCATTCCGCAACGCAAGGCTCTCGGCGAGATAGAAGAACAGTGGAAAGAGAAGGATATCGTCCTTCTTCACGGTGTGACGTCAAGCGGAAAGACCGAAATATACATGCGGCTGATCGACGCGGTGCTCGGTCAAGGTCTGCAGACGCTTTATCTTGTGCCTGAAATCGCTCTCACGACCCAACTTACGTCACGGCTAAAGAAAGTTTTCGGAGATAAAGTGGTGATCTACCACTCGCGTTATTCTGACAGAGAGCGTGTGGAAATTTGGAATCGTCTGCTCCACACCAATGAACCGCTGGTTATAATAGGAGCGAGGTCGTCACTGTTTCTGCCATTGGCACGGCTCGGGCTCATAATTGTCGATGAGGAACATGAGTCGGCCTTCAAACAGTTTGATCCTTCGCCGCGTTACAATGCCCGCGACGCCGCGATGGTGCTTGCGTCGATGCACGGCGCAAAGACATTGCTGGGATCGGCGACTCCTGCAGTCGAGACATACTACAAGGCTCTTCACGGGAGATTCGGACTCGTAACCCTTGGCGAGAGATATCAGGGCATCGAACTGCCGGAGATGGAACTGGTCGACATGACGGATGCCCGTCGTCGCGGACTGGTGCATGGAATTTTTGCTGACGAAACAAGAGATCTGGTGGCGCGCACTATTGCGGCCGATAAGCAGGCGATCGTTTTCCTCAACCGGCGCGGATATGCTCCGATTGCAAGGTGCAGCCAGTGCGGATATGTCCCCAAATGTGATAAGTGTGACGTCTCGCTTACCTATCATCGGCTTGTCGACCGACTGGTCTGTCATTATTGCGGAACCCCCTATGCTGTTCCGAGAATCTGCCCGGCATGTAAGGAGCCTTCCATAGAGGTGCTTGGCTACGGAACGGAGAGGCTGGAGGATGAGGTCGATCAGGCGTTCCCGGGCGTTTCGATTTCACGTATGGATCTTGACACGACACGCAACAAGCATGGATATGAGACGTTAATCGAAGAATTCTCGAAAGGTCGGACGCAGATACTTGTCGGCACACAGATGGTGACGAAGGGTCTCGACTTCGGAGGTGTCAGCACCGTGGTGGTGGCTAACGCAGATACTGTGATCAATCAACCTGATTTCCGTGCTTCGGAGCGGGGATTCTGCATGCTGGAGCAGGTGGCCGGACGAGCCGGGAGGAAAGGTGGAAGGGGAAAAGTGGCCATTCAGACGTGGAGCCCGTCGCATCCGATTTTTCCTTTCGTACTTGCGCATGATTATGAAGGTTTTTATAATCATGAGATAAGCGAGCGCGAGCGTTACGCTTATCCGCCGTTTTCAAGAGTAGTTTTCATCACACTCAGAAGCAAGGATCAGTCAATAGTGACCGAGGCGGCGCGTATCTACGCCGAGCGTCTCCGTGAACTTCTCGGCTCGCGGGTCAGCGGGCCTGACACACCGGCGGTCTCGAGGGTAAATACATGGTATCTCCGCCGGGTTATGCTAAAGATCGAGCCCTCGGCTTCGATGACCAAGGTGAAGGAACTGCTCCGGGAACTTCGAATAACGATGACAAACGAAAAACTTCTGGCCGGTACGCAGATACTCTATGATGTCGATCCGATGTAAGGGCAATAAATAGTAACTGTAAAAGCACGACGCCCTGCCGAACTTTGGGATCGGCAGGGCGTCGAATTATCAGGTGACTACGGCAATCAGAAGGGGAAGTTGATGCCGAAGTTGAGGTTCATGTTCGAACTGAGGGGTGCATACTGCTTGGCGAACTTGCCGGGGAGGCAGTCGGAAGCGAGGAAGAGGTTGAATCCGGTCACGTTGAGATCGACGATCCAGCCGAACGAGGGTCCGAATGTTCCGACGCCGAAGTTAATGCCGGCCGAGAAACACTTGACGGGACGGACATTGGCCGAGAGACGGAAGTTGGTCCACGAGAAGTCGCCGTTGATGCGGGTGGTGTTCATGAGACCGAAGTTGAGATTGCGATAGAGGGGGAAGGTGTAC
>CAMWGM010000247.1 GCA_947173755.1 uncultured Muribaculaceae bacterium | reverse complement strand
TTATCTATCCCATGTTTACACCGATCAGATTCCGTTCGCCAATTTCACTTTCGAGACGGGATGCCGCAACAACTGGAACATTCATAAGGCTGAGAAGGGTGGTGGTCAGATGCTCGTCGGAGTCGCGGGACGCGGTTGGTATCAGGAGGAAGGCAAAGCACCGGTGGAGATTCTCCCCGGCACTGTCATCAATATTCCTGCCAACGTCAAGCACTGGCATGGCGCAGCCAAGGATTCATGGTTTGCCCATCTCGCTTTTAGTGTCCCCGGAGAAAAAACCGAGAATATATGGCTCGAACCGGTCACCGACGATCAGTATTCCAAATTGCCTTGATAGGGTAGAGGTTACTCAATCTGTTGTCCGCTCCTACTCTAATTTACACCTATATTATATAGACACCCTCCGAACAGGATAAAAGTCTCCGATTGTCCGTTGCTATTCTGCTGCGGACAATTTTTTTCTGCCTATACAATAATTTCCTCCATATTCGGTTATTAATGTGTAATGTATCTTCCTTTATCTGACCGATATGTTAACGAGTCTTAAATATGATTAATTCGCTGACAATTGGTTGGTTTTTATTCAAATTATTATTAATTTTGTTCTAATAATGGTGTTTCACATGTTTGAAAATACCGTTACTGCTCTTTTCGGGCTCTTCATTTTTAACCATCTATTTTAATAACTATCCACTTTCTTAAACCTTAATTACTCTAAAAAAAATATTCCGCCCTGTAGTCTGGGTGAATATATCCGCCTGGCTCACTGGGGATTAATCTATTTATACTCTTTCTCTTAATGACTATGCTCTCCTCCTGCGTCTCTCCTCGTCTCCAACCTTCAGTCCCTGCCGGTCTTTGCCGGTGGAAGCATCTGCGGACCTTATGACGCTTCCCTCATGGATCTGACGGTGTAACCTTGAATTATCCATCTTCAATTTCACTCTTTTAAATCCGACCCTGATATAATGAGACTTATAGCGTTCGCACTTGCGGTTATGGTCACGATTGTCTCTTTCGCCGACAATCACGCTGACTCTGTAACGGTCAGTTTCCGTGTCGGACACCGCAACTTCGACCCTTCTTTCGACGACAACGCCCATAAGATGGAAAGTTTTATTTCTCAGGCTCGTGAGGCTCTCTCAGCCGGGAAACTGAAGAGTGTCGTGGTGAGTGGATTCGCTTCTCCCGATGGAGGCCATAAGGCCAACGAGCGCCTCGCTCATGCACGTTGCAAAGCCATTGCGGACTATATCGTGGCTAACACTGACATCAGCCCCGCGCTTATCGAAGAAAAGAATGGTGGTATCGATTGGACGGAACTCCGTCGCCTCGTCGCGGAGACACCCGGCGTCCCCGCCCGTGAAAAAATCATTCAGATCATCGACAATACTCCCATATGGGTGTTTGGACGCGGAGGAGTCATCGTCAGCGGTCGCAAAAAACAACTCATGGATCTTCAGGGTGGTCGCCCCTATAACTGGATGCTTGCCAATCTCTTCCCTAAGATGCGAAATGCTGTCGCCGTGACACTCTGCATGAAGGAAGAGTCGGCCGTCCCCCCTGTCGCTCCCGTTCAGGAGGCACTCCCGCAGGCTGTTGTGATCCCTGCCGAACAGCCTGAAGCGGTAGAGGAACAGCCCGTTTTCACCGAGGTCGAGGAAGTGGCTGTTGAGGAGATTGTCCCTCCTGCCGAGCCCTCCTACGATTCCTCCCGTCACCATTTCGCTCTCAAGACAAATCTTCTCTACGATGCCGCCCTGATGCCCAATCTTGAACTCGAATGGTTCATTAACGACAAATGGTCGGTAAGCCTTGAAGGCGATGTCGCCTGGTGGAAATTCCGCTTTGACAAAATCTACCGTCTCGCGATGATATCACCTGAAGTGCGCTATCACATCCATCCCAAGGCTCCCTGGCACGGCATGTATGTCGGAGCATTTGTCGGCGGTGGTCTCTATCAGTTGGAGAACGGTGGCGACGGCTATCACGGTGAAGGCGGAATGGCCGGTGCATCTGTCGGTTATATGTGGCCCATCGGTAAGCATCTCTCCTTTGATGCAGAGTTAGGAGTAGGGTATCTGTACACCCGTTATAAAGTCTATCGCAACCGCGATGACCATAAACTCTATCTCCACACCAAGTCTCTTAACTATTTTGGTCCGCTAAAACTTAAGTTTTCGTTCGTATGGCGATTTGATATGTTCGCCAAAAGATCTGCCAATGTCAGTTCAACCCTATGAAGTTATCACGAATATTACTCTCCGCTTTTCTGATGACGGTGGTGTCAGACACTCTGACATCATGCCGGGATGAATTGTGCTACAATCACTTTCCGAGTCTGAATATCGATCTCTCCTGGGAACATGAATGGGAACGCGACCACGGAATGAATCACCAGGCCAACTGGGATGCCGATTTTTACGGGTTTGATTATCACTCCCTGCGGCCCTCCAAGCCTGAATGGATCAATCTGGTCCGGTTTTCGCCCGACGGTACCCGTTCCGAAACATATCTTAGAGAAGATAATGGTGATATCGTTGTCGACCAGGAGGAAGGACAGTCGCTTCTCCTCTATAACGGCGACACGGAATATCTCGTGATTGAAGACATAGCATCCCTCTCCGATGCGCGTGCCACCCCTACCGGCCGCTCGCGTGCTTCCATATCCTACGTCATGGCTCAGCATCCCGGACTCAGCACCACCAATCCCCCTGACGTCCTCTATGCCGCCTTTCAGGACAATCTCCCTCTGGTGGGTACACACCAGAAAGTGTCTTTACCCATCAAACTGCAGCCGCTGGTGTTCACCTATCTGATCCGTTACGAGTTTGAATACGGACTGCAGTACATCCGGCAGGCTCGCGGTGCCCTCGGCGGGATGGCTCTCTCAGTCTATCTCCGCGATGGCCACACATCCGACGAAGCCACGATAGTCCTCTTTGACTGCAGTCTCGAAAACTACGGTTGCGAAGCGCGCATGAGGAGTTTCGGTGTGCCCGGCTTCCCCGATGACTATTATGGCCGAGGCGACGAA
>CAMWGM010000246.1 GCA_947173755.1 uncultured Muribaculaceae bacterium | reverse complement strand
GTCTCGTTGTGTTTTGAGCGGAGCAACTGCGACTCGTTGGCAGAGAGTTTGTCCTTACCCATCCATAAGGCGAGTAACGAGACACCGAGGGAGAAATAATCGCTTTCGACACCTATTTCCGCCGCTTCGCCGGGCACATTTGTGTAAAATTCAGGAGATGCGTATACCGGCGAGCGCATCTGGTCGATCTTTACAGTCTCACCTTCCGGACACTCCACGGAAATGCCGAAGTCGGCCAGAACTATCTGCGTTTTCTCTTTATCGGCATAGAAGAAATTTGAGGGCTTGATGTCGCGGTGAATTATGCCATGTTTTGCAAGAAAGTCAATGGCCGAAGCGATTCTTACGGCGACTTCCGAGAGTGTCATCTCGTCGCCGTTCAGGATGACTCCGTCGAGCGATCCCCCCTCGCAGTAGTCCATCAGTTCATAGTCGTTCTCCAGAGCAGGACTATTGGGATTCCGCCATAGTCCATGACTTACAATGTTGACCAGGAGACCGTTCCCTCCGAGATTTTTGATTTTCTCAAGAACCTCATGATTAGGACGATGAGCCGGATCGTAATAGTAGACCTTCAGCGCATATTTCTTGCCCGCATGACTGACGGCGAAGACAATTGCCTCGCCTGACGAAGCAGAAAGGATCCCCTCGTTTTTATATGTCTTTCCATCGAGTTCGAAGGTATCAGGCCATTCCGTTTTACCCTCCACCGCTTCGCGGTTGTCAAGCCTGCTGCGGAGATTTTCGTTCCCTTCGGCTTCATACGGCTTTATCGTACTGCGGTCTACCGCTTTCGCGGTAGAATGGTTTTTGCCTGAACGGTCCGCACGAGCCGTTGAGTGAGCGTTCCTGTCCGGTCGTCGGACACCCATGGTCTTATCTTCTTTCGACATTGACTAATAGTTGTAGGTGTGTGATTCCTGATGAGATGTTGTTCCCTTATATTGACGGTCGAGGACATTGCGGTCCTTCATGCGCTTGCGTTCCCTGTAACCGCACACTTCACATTGGTAGTGGAGCATATAGTTGTCATATCTCACGTTTTCTTTGTAATGATCCGTTTCGATTGTCGAATCGACCTGCGTGGTGTAGCGGACGTCTTCTTCACGGATTTTGTAGCCGTTGCGTCTCACCTCGGTGTAATGTTTGGTGCGCGTACGGTTCTGAGCGACAGTTCGCGATCTCGACTTGTTCTCTGTGGCGTGTTCAGAGTTGAGGAAATCCTTGTTTACCAGTATCATAGTGTACATCGCCCGGCAGTTCTGACAACGGCAATGAGGAACAGTGTTCTCAAGAGGTGAAGAGAAAACTTCCCAGAGGAAGCATGAACATCCGATAACGAGGAGGATCGCCCACCAGTAAGCACCCCAGCCGAGAAGCACTACGATCCAGTAATATGCGAAGATCGCTCCAAGCATAGCAGATATGATCCTTACTCCGAGATCGGAAACCGGGAAGAGTAAACGCGGATGATAGAGGATATAGTCAATCATTCCATAGGGGATGATAGAGATGGCAAAGAGCCATATGAGAAATCCTGCGAAAAAGAGTATGCCGAGAGTCCACCGCGCAATCTTCATCGGGGTGGAATTTGAGGTGTAGAGAAATCCGTTGTAATTGTAGATACTGGTCCGGGAGAGATAGGAAGTGACCGGCAGGTCGAAGATGCAGTCGGCAAAAGGCAATATCTTCAGTAACCAGGGATTTCGGTCGCGAGCAAGCACAAGACCCGTTGAAACGGCAACTGAGTCAGCACCGAAAGTGATTTCAGGACGATAGAATTTGCCGTCGGCGGAGTTAAAGACATAGTCGTGGTAAAGTGTGCGGATTGTTCCGTCTTTGAGAACGGCCGTTTCTGTAACGGGGCCGATCTTGGATGAGGCTTCAGTTAAACTGAGTCCCTGAGATATTTTGTCGAATTTCGATTTCGACATTATCCGCGTAAAGCCCTCCTTGAATTTACCGATTTCATATTTCTCGACATCCTTTACGGCGGGTACGAATTCAAGCGGCTTGATCTTGACCTTCACGCCGGTAGACGTCAATATTCCAGTGACTTCGTCTTTCAGAGGATATTCGTAACCATATTTGGTGTGGCGCATACGGGGCGGTGTATTGATCGTCATTGAATCGCCATAGTGTTTCTTGGATTTAATGATCATGGGCACGTCGACCCACCAGTTGTAGATGAATCCACGTCGACCGTCGGATGTTTCGACCAGATACTCACTTCTGAATTTCGGGTTGTCATAGCCGATGAATCTCACTGAATCTCCTTTAGCCAGGGGTTGCTCGATGGTATCGTTGCCGAAATATGTGATAAGGCGTGCACCATCTTTGACTTTCATCCACTGACCGTCGGAGGTGTAATCGGTTTTCTCCACAAGTCCCATTGCAAAGATGACTATTAGGACCAGCAGCGGAAAGCGCAGAAGGTGAAATTGATCGCCAAGAGTTAATTTTGGGTACTGATATTTCATAGTTATTCAATTTTAAAAGTTTGTGAGACAACGATCCATTCACCTCCCAGTTCAGGCCGGGCACAGTCGGTTGGATTCATGTGTAACGCTCCGCACAGATTGCATTTCCAGCGCATATCGGTCTCGGCAGTCATCACTTTGCGGGCAGAGAAATAGTTACGTTGTTCTTCCGGTGTGAAATCAGGTGGAGGTGTCAGTGAGGCCAACGCGCGATTCATCTCTTCAGCTTTTTCTCTATAAGCGGAAATGAGATCGTCGAGCGACTGAGGCCGGAACTGAAATTGCTTTCGCTGAGGGTTTTCTGTGGCATTCGATTGTTGAGCGCCTGCATCAACCGATGGAGATAGTGAGCCGATTGAATTCAGAATGTCTGCATATTGGTCAAGGAGAGCCAGGTCGTCACGCGACAGGCCGGGAGGATTATCTGTAGAATCCGGCTCGAAATCTATGATTTGCCGATGGAGTTCGGCCAATTGGATTGCTTTTTCCTCAATCTTTCTGAACGCCGGATCTTTGCTCGATGCCTCGATCGCTTTTGACGCCATCAGGGTGAGGGGAGAAT
>CAMWGM010000245.1 GCA_947173755.1 uncultured Muribaculaceae bacterium | reverse complement strand
CAGAATACCGATAGTACATATCGCCGGGGGTGAGATATCCGAAGGTGCGGTAGACGACTCCATCCGTCACGCCATCACCAAAATGTCGGCGCTCCATCTTGTAGCCACCGAGCCTTACCGCCGGCGTGTCATCGGGATGGGCGAGGAACCTTCGCGGGTCATCAACACGGGAGCCATCGGGGTTTACAATATCATGCATGAGCCGCTGATGTCGCTCGACGAACTGGAAAGCAGTATAGGAATGCGACTCGGCGACAAGGCTCTCCTCGTCACCTATCATCCCGTGACGCTTGATACACCCGGTTTTACACCTACCATGCGTGTGGAGGCTCTTCTCGATGCCATCTCCCGTTTCCCCGACCGGAAAGTGATCATCACATATCCAAACAACGATCCCGCGGGCCGCGAGATCATCCCCCTCATCGAGGCTTATGGAAGAGAAAATCCCGACAGAGTGAGGGTGATTCCCTCGCTCGGAAAGCGACGCTATCTCTCGGCGCTGAAATATGTCGGCGCGGTTGTCGGCAACTCGTCAAGTGGCATTGTCGAGGTTCCTTCGATGAGAATTCCTACCGTCAATGTCGGCATCCGTCAGCGCGGACGGCTCGCATCTCAATCCGTGATCAACTGCGGAGATACACCCGATGAAATCGCGTCGGCTATCAGTTATGCTCTTTCGGACGAGGGTCAGCAGATGGCACGACGGGCCGAAAACCCGTATGCTCGCCCCGACACGCTCGGGGTGATGGTGAAAGCGATCGCGGAAACTCCCCTCGAAACTCTTCACAATAAGAAATTCTATGATGGCATCTGAAAAAAACAATTTAATAGAGAATGCCCTCGTAATCATCCCCGCCAGAGGTGGAAGCAAGGGGATCCCTCGCAAGAATATCAAGGATTTTTGCGGCCGTCCGCTTATAGCCTATTCGATAGAGGCCGCGAAGCAGGTCGCTCCGCTGTCGCATATTGTTCTATCGACCGACGACGACGAGATAGCCGCCGTTGCCGAAGAGTGCGGGCTCCCGGTCAGTTACCACCGCCCCGCTTATCTTGCTACCGATACGTCGGGCTCTCGAGAAGTGATGATCGATGTCATGGACTGGGCTGATCGTCAGGGAATGACATATGACAAAGTGATACTTCTGCAGCCCACCTCACCGTTGCGTACCCCGGAGGATATTCTCGGAGCGGTAAATGCCTATACCGATCAGATAGATATGGTGGTGAGCGTAGCCGAAGCCAAATGTAATCCCTATTATGACTGTTTCGAGACCGACGGTGATGGAATGCTTCATGTCTCGAAAGGTGACGGGCGCCTCACCCGGCGACAGGATGCTCCCGATGCGTGGCAGTATAACGGAGCGGTCTATGTCATCAATCCCGACTCCTTGCGTCGGATGGGACTGGGCGAATTCCCGCGCCGAGTCCCCTATATTATGCCTCGCGAAAGATCGGTCGACCTCGACACCCCACTCGATTGGATAATTGCCGAACATATTGCCCATGGACTCTCACATAATTGAAGCATCAGCCTCGCTGAAAGCGGCGCTCTCTAAACTGAATGACCTCTCCGGAGGAGTGATGACCCTTATCGCTCTTGATCGGGAGGGCAGAGTGGTCGGAACGATTACCGACGGCGACATACGTCGCGCTCTTCTGCGCGGACTGCCTCTCGACGCAGAAGTGGCTCAGGCCATGAAACGCGATTTCAGTTTTCTGGCTGAAGGCGAGACCGATGTCAGGGCGTTGCGAGCCATGCGTAGGAAGGGCCTTCGTCTGATTCCCGTGCTTGATGCCGACCGCCGCCTGGTCCGTCTGATCGACACTGCTCATACGCGCACTGTTCTGCCTGTCACCGCCGTCCTTATGGCGGGAGGAAAGGGGGAACGACTGCGTCCCCTGACTCTCTCCACTCCGAAACCGCTGCTGAAAGTGGGAGAGAAGGCTATCATCGATTATAATATCGATGCTCTACGACGGGTAGGGGTCGAAAAGATTTATGTCACCGTCAATTATCTTGGCGAAAAACTCGAGAAGCACTTCGAGGGTACGGGAGTGGAATGTGTGCGTGAGCCGAGGTTTCTCGGCACCATCGGTTCTGCGAGATTTGTCCCGTTGCCGGTTGAGGGGAGCACGATTGTGATGAATTCCGATCTGCTCACCACGGTCTCGTTCGAGGATCTGTATCTGCGTCATATTGAGGATGATGCCGATGTAACCATAGCCGCGATTCCTTATAATCTTTCTGTTCCGTACGCAATTCTCACCACCGAAGGGCGCCGTGTGACCGGCATCGAGGAAAAGCCCTCGTTCAGTTATTTTGCCAATGCAGGCATCTATATATTCCGCAACAGTCTGCTGCTAAGTCTGCCTGACGACGTGCGCACCGATGCACCCGATTTCATCGAGCAGATCATCGCATCGGGGGGACGGGTTAACTATATGCCGGTCAACGGTACATGGATCGACATAGGTTCGCCGTCGGACTATCAGCACGCATGCCGTCTGATGGAGCATGTCAGCAGTCTGCGCTAACTTTTTCGGCTCCTGAGGTGTTTATACATTGTATAATTATCAATTCCAAGACTACAGACAGTTATGGCAGACTCAAATTTCATAGATTACGTTAAAGTATTGTGCCGCTCCGGCAAGGGCGGTGCCGGTTCACGTCATTTTCATCGCGCGAAATATGTCCCTAAAGGTGGTCCTGACGGAGGTGACGGAGGTCGTGGCGGTCATATTATTCTTCGTGGCAACTCTCACATGTGGACACTTCTCCCTCTGCGTTATCGCCGTCACATTTTTGCAGGAAACGGAGAAAGCGGCGGCGCCGGACGTTCCTTTGGAAAGGATGGCGAGGATGTTATTGTCGACGTTCCCTGCGGAACCGTTGTCTTCGATGCCGAAACCGGTGAGTATCTGTGTGAAGTCACTGAGGATGGTCAGGAAGTGAAACTCCTCAAGGGTGGTCGTGGCGGCCTCGGCAACTGGCACTTCAAGAGCGCCACCAACCAGGCTCCGCGTTATGCTCAGCCGGGTGAACC
>CAMWGM010000244.1 GCA_947173755.1 uncultured Muribaculaceae bacterium | reverse complement strand
GCCTCATAGATGGCTTTTGCGTAACGGGATGGGATGAGACCTTGATTCACGGATTGCGGGGATGGGTGAAGGGGTTAAACTTTGATGTTAATAAGCGGGAGTTTCGACAGTTGCTCCGGGAGACCGGTGGCGGGAGAAAGAAGTCCGTCAGTTAGCGGCGCTTTCCATTTCGTCGAGAAGGCTGCTGACCAGTTTCTGCTGGGCTTGATCGTCTTTCATCTGCTGGCGCACGACTTTCTGTGCGATGTCGAGTGCGAACGACGATACCTCGGTCTTAAACTGCTCCTGCGCGCGCTTGCGGTCCTGCTCGATGGCCACCTTGGCGGCGTCCATTTCTTTCTGAGCCTCCTGCTTTGCGGCGTTGCGTGCTTCCTCGATGATCTGCGTTTTCATCCGGTCAGCTTCGCGCAGCATCTCGGCCTGCTGTCGGGAAGCCTCGGCCATAAGTTGCTGAGCGTTCTCCTGAGCCTTCTCAAGCTGCTGCTTTGCGTTCTGCGCATACTCCACACCCTTGTCGATGAGGTCGGCACGGTCGGACACACCTTTCATGATTGCAGGCCAGCCCCATCGCCAAAGGACGAAGAAGAGCACTGCAAACGAGACGAACATCCAGAATACCAGGCCGAAATCGGGGGTGAATAATTCCATTTGCTGTTGTTAATGGGTGGTGGGAAATTCTTCCTGAAGGCGGAAGATTGGGAGGTGTTGAGCCGACCGCTTGCGGCCGGCGATGACTGGAAGACGCTTTGATCAGACGAACATTGCCAGGATGCAGACGATAACTGCGAAGAGGGCAACACCTTCAATAAGAGCGGCGATGACGATCATGTTGGAACGGATGTCGCCGGTAGCTTCGGGCTGACGGGCGATGGCCTCCATGGCAGAGCCACCGATTTTACCGATACCGATACCTGCGCCGATGGCGGCGATAGCGGCGCCTACACATGCGCCCAGACCGAGAAGTGCTTCTACTGCTGCTAAAATCATTGCTAACATAGTGAGTTAAGGTTTAGAAGGGGTTATTTTTTGTTGTTTTAATTTTCAGATAATCATTTGACCGGCTGAGCCACGGGGGTGGCATCCTTGGCATGCTCTTCGTGGCCGTCTTCCTGAGCCAGTGAGATGAAGAGGGTGGAGAGCATCGTGAACACATAGGCCTGGATGAAACTTACGAGCACGTCGATGCAGAGCATGAACACGGAGAAGAGCACTGAAACAACGGCCGTGGCGCCTGTGACGACGGGTCCCATGTAGGCGAAGATGAAGATGAGGAGCGTGAGGACGATGACGATCATGTGGCCACCCATCATATTGGCGAAGAGACGGACGGTGAGAGCGGCAGGCTTGGTGAAGATGCCGAACACCTCGATGAGGGGCATGATGGGAATAGGATATTTCAGCCACCAGGGCACATCGGGATTGAAGATCTCCTTCCAGTAGTGCTTCGTGCCGAAGATGTTGGTGATCAGGAAGGTGATCAGAGCGAGCACGAGGGTGACGGCGATGTTGCCGGTGACGTTGGCACCGCCGGGGAACACCACGATCAGACCCATGAGGTTCATGATCAGGATGAAGAAGAAGACTGTCAGAAGATAAGGTGCGAATTTCTGAGCCTTGGTCTTGAGGGTGGGTTTGATGACACCGTCATAGATGAAGGTGATGAGAAACTCGACGGCACCTGTCATGCGGCGGGGAGCCTTGGAGCCCTGCGTCCTGTGCCAGCGCGCGACATCGAGAATGGCCCAGATGCAGAGTATAACTCCGATGAAGATGGCACACACGTTCTTGGTGATCGAGATGTCGAGCGAAGGCTTGATCTCCTCGCCCGAGGCGGTCACTTCCACGATTTTACCTTTATAGGGGGAATCCTTACCGGCTATGCGGAATGTGACATCGCCATCCTTATATTCGTGGCCATGGGTGACGCGTGACGACGAGAAGAGGTGGAAGCCGTCGGAAGCCCATACAATCACGGGGAGCGGGATGCGCTTGTGATGATTGAAAGGAACTTCCCAGCCATAGCCGTCGCCGAGGTGCTCGAATATGATATCCTTGGCCGAGAAGCCTTCTTTTTTCTCGGCTGCTTCGGTGAGGTCGCCCCGGTCCACTTCTTTCTCGGCGGCGCACATTCCGGAGGGAACGACCACTGAGAGAAGCAGAATCGAAAGGAGAAGGATGAGTTTTTTCATGATCTCAATCGCCTTTAATAAACACACACCGAAATGACATCGGAATTAACGTCGGCAATACCCCCGGTGATGTCGTGACGCTGCTCTTCCTCTCCGTCGGGAGTGGTGAAGCGTATGGTGCCGGGAGTAAGGGTGGCCACGAGCGAGGCATGACCCGGGAGGACGGTGAACGCGCCCATCGAGCCCGGAAGATGAACCGCTTTGGCTTCTCCTTCAAAGATTATGTCTTCAGCCGAGATGATCTTGAGTGTCATTTTGGATGGTGAGGTAGTGGGTGGATGTTCTTGATTGATTTATGACCCCTGAAAGGGGCGTAGGGGTGAAACCCCGGGCTTACTTGACTTCGGCGAGGAGTTTCTTGCCCTTGGCGATGGCGTCGTCGATCGTACCGACGTTGAGGAATGCCTGTTCGGGATATTCGTCCATCTCGCCTGAAAGGATCATCTTGAAACCACGGATGGTCTCGCTCAGGGGCACCATCACACCGGGCAGGCCGGTGAACTGCTCTGCCACATGGAAGGGCTGCGAGAGGAATCGCTGGGCACGGCGGGCGCGGGCAACGACAAGTTTGTCTTCGTCGGAGAGTTCGTCGACACCGAGGATGGCGATGATATCCTGGAGTTCGTTATATTTCTGCAGGAGTTGCTTGACGGCCTGGGCGGTGTTATAGTGATCCTCGCCGATGATGTTGGGATCAAGGATACGCGAGGTGGACTCGAGGGGATCGACGGCGGGATAGATGCCTAACTCGGAGATCTTACGCGAGAGCACGGTGGTAGCGTCGAGGAACGAGAATGTGGTGGCAGGCGCGGGGGCGGTAAGGTCGTCGGCAGGCACATAGATAGCCTGAACCGAGGTGATCGAACCATTC
>CAMWGM010000243.1 GCA_947173755.1 uncultured Muribaculaceae bacterium | reverse complement strand
GTATAGGCATAAAGATCTTCAGTTACGAACTCCACACCAATGTGCCTATAGCCTCGGTCGGGACCGTGGTGCTCGGGCGCCGGTGGGATGCCGACGATCTGCTTGACCATCTTCACAATGTCGTCACCGCTAATTCGATCGACATCCTTCTTCCTTTTGTCGACGGCGCAGTTGCCGCCGCGGGTTCCTATGAGGCCAACTTCAGCGATGTATGGGCTCCCGTGGTCGATCCCGGTCTGGCGGAAACCATGTTTGATAAAACCGCGGCTGCAATAGCGTTCAAGAACGCCCATCTGCCGATCCCGGCCACTTATACCTGGGGGCGTCCCGAGTTTCCACTCATCGCCAAACCCCGCCATGGGTCTGCCTCGAAGGGAATCTTCATTATCGACACGATTGCCGAACTCCGTCGCGTGCTCAAGGAGAAAGATTCGTTCCTTATTCAGCGATATTACCCCAGACGTGAGGAATTCACAGTCGACTGCTACATCTCCCGACGCGGCAAGATCCTTTGCGTCAGTCCGCGCCGTCGTCTCGAGGTGCTGGGAGGTGAGGTGGTCAGAACCATCACGGTCGACTCGCCCGAACTGATCGCCCTCTCGACCGAAATAATCAACGCGCTGAAACTTAAGGGAGCCGTAACGATACAGTTCCTGCGCGATCAGGAAACCGATCAATTGCTTCTCATGGAGATAAACCCCCGACTCGGCGGAGGAGTGGTTTGCTCCATCCATGCGGGGGGTGACATCCCGTCACTTATCATCAGGGAAGCGGTCGGCATGCCGCTCGAACCGATTGAGCGCGTGCGTCCTTACATAGAAATCACACGCTATTTCGAAGAAGTGGCTTTCAATGTCGTCACAGAATGAGCAATCCGGATAAGAAAGTAATAATTATTGCCGAGGCGGGAGTCAATCACAATGCCTCGATGGAACGCGCCCGGGAGATGGTGAAGGAGGCTGCCCGCGCGGGAGCCGACTATGTGAAATTTCAGACAGCGGTTCCGGAACTGGTCATCTCGACTATCGCACCTAAGGCGGAATATCAGAAAGAGACAACCGGAAATGAGGAAAGCCAGTTGGAAATGTGTCGTGCGATACACCTTCCCCTGTCGGCTTATGCCGAACTTGCCGAACTTTGCCGTGCAGAGGGGATCGGTTTCATGAGCACGCCTTTCGATCTTGTCTCGATCGATACACTCGCCGCTCTCGACATGGACTACTGGAAAATTCCTTCAGGCGAGATAACCAACCTCCCCTATCTCCGCAAGATCGGGAGCCGGGGCGAGAAAGTGATACTCTCTACCGGTATGTCGACTCTCGGAGAGGTCAACGATGCCGTAGATGTGCTTGAAAAAGCAGGAACTCCGCGTGGAAATATCTACCTTCTGCACTGCACGACACAATATCCAACCCCGATGGATGCCGTAAACCTTCGCGCTATGGATGCGCTTCGTCTTCCGGGAATAGGTGGTGTGGGCTACAGTGACCATACGCTCGGAATCGAAGTACCGGTTGCGGCGGTTGCGAGGGGGGCAATGATCATAGAGAAACATTTCACACTCGACAAATCACTTCCGGGTCCCGATCATCGAGCGTCGCTCGATCCGAATGAGTTAAAAGCGATGGTCGATGCCGTCCGAAATATCGAAAAAGCGCTCGGAGATGGCGAAAAACGGGTGGCCGAGGCAGAGCGTCCCAACATTGAGGTCGCCCGCAAGAGCATCGTGGCTGCCCGCGACATTAAGGCCGGTGAAATCTTCACAGAAGAAAACATTACGGTGAAACGTCCCGGCAACGGACTCAACCCCATGACATGGGATAGCGTTATAGGTAAGAGGGCGTCGCGCGATTTCGCCTATGATTCCCTGATCGAACTCTGAAACGATAATTAAAACCTCAGATGGCTTCCTCACGAAATGTTCTTTCACAGACGCTCACGCAGCGGATGCAGCAACGGCTCTCGCCGCTGCAACTCCGTTTTGTGAGAATGCTCGAGATGAACGAACCGGAAGCCGAGGAGGATGTCAGAAACGAACTTGCCGAAAATCCGGCTCTTGAGGTGGCTGATAACGCCCGAGAAAGTGCCGCCGATCAGCCGGGCGTTTCCGATACCGACAATTCATATAAATATTATGCTCCGCGTCACCATAACCCTGACAATTCATGGGAGCCGCAGGCGGTTGCCGGCGGTGAGACTCTCATAGAAAGTCTGATGCGCCAGCTCAACGAGGCAGGATTACCGCGGGAAGACCGCCCTATAGCCCGTTGCATTATCGGGAATATTGATGCTAACGGATATCTGACGCGCACACTGCCGGAAATGCGCGACGATCTGGCGTTTAATGACGGCATAGATGTTTCGCCGGAAAAAATGCGTGAGGTGTTCGATGCTATACGCAGTCTCGATCCCGCAGGAGTGGGTGCAGTAGATCTGCGCGACTGCCTGCTTCTTCAACTCGACCGCATGGCCGACACCCCGCCCGTAATCCTCGCCCGCGAGATAGTGCGGCATTATTTCGATCTCTTCTCTCTTCGCCGCTGGGATCGACTGGCATCGCGCACCGGCGCCACCGAGGAGCAACTCAGGGGAGCCGACGAGGTTATCAGATCGCTCGATCCTAAACCGGCATCGGTGATTGGCGATAACGAGGAAGATCCGCGAACGCGTCACATCGTGCCCGATTTCGTCGCCGAACTCGATCCGGACACTCAGGTCATAACGCTGACGATGCCATCAAATATTCCCGAACTGGTGGTCGAGCAGACATTCGCTAATCCAGGCACTCAACTCACAGCATCTGAAGACGCCAAGGTTTTCATTGAGCGCAAGCGCAACGAGGCATCAGACTATATCGAACTTCTCCGGATGCGGCGCGAAACCCTGCGCAAAGTGATGGAGGCGATAATCCGACGCCAGCACGACTTTATCGTGACCGAGGAGGAGAGCCGCCTGCGTCCGATGGTGCTTCGCGATCTTGCCGACGACACCGGACTTGACATCTCGGTAATATCACGTGCGACGGCAGGAAAATACATTGCTCTTCCCGGCGGTATCTACCC
>CAMWGM010000242.1 GCA_947173755.1 uncultured Muribaculaceae bacterium | reverse complement strand
CCCTAATTATTATCCGTCCGATATCCGAAAATTGAGGAGGTGTGGGGATTTTTTGCTATTTTTGCAGAAAAGAATGACAGATGGGAATATGCGATAAGTTCAAGGGGTTGCCGGTTGCGGGAATTGCAGGGGAGGTCAACAGGATGTTGGAAGAGCGTGGGCGCGTTGTGGTTACGGCTCCTCCGGGCGCCGGGAAATCGACTCTTCTGCCACTTACGATTCTTGAGAGTGTGCCGGAGGGAAAAATCCTGATGGTTGAGCCGAGGCGAATAGCGGCGCGACAGGTGGCTGAACGAATGGCGGTGATGATCGGCGAAAAAGTTGGTCAGACCGTCGGGTATCGCGTGAGATTCGATAGCCGTGTATCAGACCGGAGTCGTATAGAGGTGCTTACGGAAGGCATATTGGAAAGATTTCTTGTGGAGGATTCCACCCTCGACGGTGTTTCAACTGTTATCTTCGATGAGTTCCATGAACGCAGCATTGCTTCAGATCTGTCTCTCGCTCTCGTGAGAGAGATTCAGCAGTTAATTCGCCCTGATCTCCGGATAGTAGTTATGTCTGCGACAATTGATGCTGAATATTTATGCCGTCAGTTGGATGCCGTCCATATTGCTTGCACGGGAAATATCCATGAAGTAAATATTATATATTGTGACGATTTTGAAACAGCCGATTGCGCTGTCGCCGTTGCTTCGGCGGTCAGGAGAGCGCGCAGAGAATGTGAAGGGGATATACTGGCTTTCCTGCCGGGTCAGAGCGAGATAATGAAATGTAAGGAAATTCTTGATGAGTCCAGAGAAGGAGTAGAAATTCTCACTCTTTACGGAATGTTGTCTCCAGAACTTCAAAGGAAGGTACTCGATCCCCGACACGGAGATGGTCGGCGGGTAGTGCTCGCGACACCGATCGCCGAAACATCGCTCACGATAGAAGGTATTAAGGTTGTCATAGACTCCGGTTTATACCGGACACCGGTGTACGAACCGTCAACAGGTCTAAGCAGGTTGACAACGGTAAGGATTTCTAAGGATATGGCTGTTCAACGTGCGGGTCGTGCCGGGCGTCTTTGCGCAGGAACTTGCTATCGATTGTGGTCGAAAGCAACCGATGCAAGGATGGCAGATTGCAGACAGCCGGAGATCCTTACGGCTGATCTTTCACCGACTCTGCTGACGGCATGTGCATGGGGAGAGTCAGAGTTATCCGAACTTCCGTGGGTCACCCCTCCCCCTGCGGGACATGTCAGAAGTGCACGCGAACTTCTGCTATTGCTCGGGGCGATCGATATTGAAGGACGGCTGACCAAAGAGGGTAAACTTACAGCATCACTGCCTTGTCATCCCCGCATTGCAAAAATGCTTACGAGCGCAGGCGATCTTAAAGCTACCGCCGCCGATGTGGCTGCTCTTCTGGAAGAAAAAGACCCGCTCAACGATGAAACGGACGCAGATATCACTTCCCGATTGGCATTGCTTCGAAAATACAGGAAGGGAAAGATGTTGTCGCGGTGGAAAAGGATCGATCAAATTGCAGCACAATATTGCCGGATGGTCAACGTCTCCCCTATCACTGCAGAACCTTTCGCAGAGGATATCGGCCGACTGATAGCATCAGCATTTCCCGAGCGGATCGCCATGAAAAACGGCGAAGGGAAATATCGGCTTTCGGCGGGAGGGCCGCAGGTATCCCTTCACCCATCTGATGATCTTTCCCGACACGAATTTTTGGCCGTGGCGTCTATGGGAGCACGCATCTTCCTGGCCGCACCTTTGGCAAAAGAGGATGTTAAGAAAATGGGGCGGAGTGTAGAAAATGTTACCTGGGACAGTCGTGAAGGACGTGCCGTGGCGCGCGAGGAACTTCGGGTCGGAGTTCTCACAATCGAGACGAAGCCCATGAGCACTGAAAAGAAGACCCTTATCACAGAGGCAATTGCAAACGCTGCTCCAAAGGAGGGATTGACTATGTTTGATTTCAATGACGACGTAAAATCTCTCCAACTAAGGATAGGAACCGTCGCCACCTGGCATCCTGAGCTCGAACTACCGGATGTTTCGACCGAAAGCATTCTCGCAACGGCCCATGAATGGCTCCCGCTTTATATCGGTAAAGCGTCTACAGCGCAGGATCTCCGCAAGATCAACATGTGTGACGTCATAACTGGAATAATCGGCTACGACCAATCTCTCGCAGTTGATCGCATCGCACCCACTTCCATCAAACTCCCGTCAGGACGCAGCGCGAAAATTCACTACCGACGCGGCGCCGAGGCTCCGGTGGTAAGCGCTCGTCTGCAGGATTGTTTCGGTCTCATGAAAACTCCATGTGTAGACGGAGGGAAGCGTCCCGTGCTGATGGAACTTCTCTCGCCGGGCTTCAAACCTGTGCAACTTACGCAGGACATGGAAGGCTTCTGGCGAGAGACATACTTTGAAATACGAAAAGAATTGCGTCGGCGATATCCTAAGCACCGTTGGCCCGAAAATCCTCTTGAGGCATTATAACGGAGATTTGGAACGACGCTTAAGATCTATGTTCTCGACATTACAATCCTTCTGCAATTCAGGATGGAGTAAAGATGCACGCTCGGGAGATATCATGCGTAGATCTATGTAACGGTCATCCCCGACAATGAACTCCTCCACATCGCTCAGTGGTTCGGGCGTACCTTTGTAACAATCGGAAGCAGTGAGCGGTGATGACCCGTTCTTTCCACTGTTGTCGGGGCCGGGCAGATAGGAATCTATAGTGAGGGGCGACTCGACGTTAAGAGGATTAAACCTGTACAGAGGCCAGTAGCCGGCTTCAACGGCGCGACGTTCCTCGATGATAGAATGCCCGAGGCCAGGACGAATACCATGGTTGAGACACGGACAATAGGCGATCACGATAGCGGGTCCGGGGAAACGCTCAGCTTCGGTGAGGGCGTCAATCGTCTGCTGGTAGTTGGCACCGAGAGCGACGGATGCCACATAGACATTTCCGGATGTCATCATCATGCGGCCAAGATTCTTCTTGGGAGTAGATTTCCCTGCGGGAGCATATTTAGCCAAAGCACTTCGCG
>CAMWGM010000241.1 GCA_947173755.1 uncultured Muribaculaceae bacterium | reverse complement strand
TATCATTTCCTCCGCGTAGGGTAATGTCATATCAGCGTGAAATGTTTCTGAAAGCACCGCTGCTGGATGGTGACAGCATCGAGTCGTTCGCCCTCACTCTTGCCTTAATGAAGAAACCTGATTTGAAACTGCCGTCTGACCGCTCCATTCAATCAATCAATTTCAACATAAGCGAAGTCGAGGTTATTGACTTCGATGAATTCAATGATCCGGAAACTGAATCAACCGTGGGCTCACTTATAAAGGGGCGGATAGTGTTGATAGGCGATGTTCACAACAAATATGATATCCATCCAACTGCGATCGACGAGGAAATGCCGGGCATAATCGTTCACGCAGCCGCCATATCCACTCTTCTCAACGAAAAACCGGTGAAACCTCTGGGAAGAGTCTGGAGCATTTTATTCATTGTGGTCTGTGTCGCTATAGTGACGATAGCCGATGCCTACTACACTACGAAGGATGATTTCAGGAAAGGCCTCGGATTTCTCGGTATCAAAGGATTCATCCTTATCCTGATGCTCTTCGGAGGATATGCCCTATATATTCATTTCGGAATCCGCAGTGACTTCACTTATACGATTACGCTCTTCATGTTCAGCCTGCTGATTGCCGACCTCTGGTTCGGATTCCGGACCTTCCTTGCGGAAAAGAATGATAAGAAAAAAAGACAACCACTCTGAAAAAACCAAAATAACATGAAACTGAATTTGAGAATATTCCTTTTCCTCATCTCCGTTATTGTCTCATGTTCTGCAGGCGCGCAGAAGATGGAGTATATCATCAAGGAAATTAAAGGCAACGTGGAATACCGGCTGAAACCTACCGATGACTGGAAGCCGGCCAAGAGATTACTCTCACTGCCGAAGTCGTCGCTCATGAAAATCGCTGACGGAAGCAGCCTGACAATTTACTCGCAGAGCAATCCTCAGACACTTAAAATCAATACTCCCGGTGAGAACCGGCTCAGGACTCTCATAACGGAGGCTGAAAAGAGAGCGGCCAAAACACGTGGAGGTGAACTCGCACACGTGATAAAGGGACACGGCGAACCGGGATTGACCATGCGTTCGGGAACGAGTTACAGAGGGATGGAATATAAACTCGGGCTTGCTTCGATCGCTGCTTCAGTGAAAGCGGCAGGAATATCAGGATCGACGCCGATCGGAATCGCACTCGTGAAAAACAGCGACGGAGATTATGAAGTCAATCTCTCCAACAATAGTGGCGAGACTTATATGTTCGCACTGTTAGCGAACGTCGGGGGTCGGTATAGCGCAATCCATATCTCAGATGATCCTCAGATGTCCACCACTCTGGTTCTTCCCGAAGGAATTTCCCTTACACTGCCGGAATGCACTCTCGCGGATATAGACGGTATGCAGGTCATCGCTTTGGCCACTAAGAATAATGTTGATCCGGAGGCTCTCTGCCTGATTCTTAATAAGACTTCAGACGAGACGACTGCAAGCGAGCCGGCAGCAGATGCCGTAGCGGTCAAAGCAATTATTCCATAAAGTTTTTCAGTCGAGGATCACGAAAGCATCGCCAATGAGAGGATCGGTGCCGGCAACTGAGAATCCGTCGCTACCGTGGAACGTGCCTTTGCGAAGATCGGTTCTGGCACGATAGAAAGCATCTCTCTTGTCCATTCCTTCAGCGAGATAACGGTAAAATGATTCCATCATTGCGGCCGTCGCCTCATCGTTGACTTTCCACAGGCTCATGATGAGAGTGTTGACACCGGCGAGTTTAAAACCTCTCTGCAGTCCGAGCACACCCTCCGAGGTAGCCTTTCCCGTCCCGGTCTCGCAAGCCGACATGACAACAAGATCGGTCGACGACAAATCCATAAGCGCTATCTCGCGGGCAGTCAGAAGTCCGTCATCCAGGCGCTCGTCGTCGCTCTTCGCTCCGGCCATAAACTGGTTGGCACCCGAAAAGACGAGTCCTGAATTATCCATTGCCTCGTCCATCTTGACTGACTCAGAGCGCAGACCGGCTTCATTTTCCGGGGCAAAATAGTAGCCGTGGGTGGCGATATGGATAACACCATGCTTTCCCCCGGAGAGCGATTTGAATTTCTCCTCGATACCGTCGGCACCTGCAACGGTCTCACAGCCATCCTGCCGTTCAGAGAGTATCGTAGCGATGTTTTCGACCTCAGTCTCTGTCCCGGGAAGGAAATTCCAGAGGCCTGAATCAAGAGGTCCGCGCAAGCCGGTCTCGGCAATCTCGTCGCGAATAGCGGCCATCTCGTCGATGTCAAGATTGTAATCGAGACCTCCGAACAATATCGTATTTTCGAGCGACGGTTTCGACGAGTCTGGCTTGTTACGTGTGGTGGAAACGCGAACCATCCTGTAACGCCGGTTCATCTCCTCGTCCTTTCCGGCGGGAAGATATTCAAGGGGCAAGCCGTTCCACCGTCCCGAGGGGGCGAAATAGACGGTGCCACCGGGCTTGAGGAATTTCTCTTTCTCAAGTGGAAGCCACAAGGCAAGATAAAGCATCCTCAACTGGCCGGGAGCGGTCACCGAAACCTCACCTGCCTTATAGCGGAGAGGGAAAACATGGGGATTCTTGTTAGCAGCCAGTGCCACAATGCGCTCCCTCACTTCGGGCGCCCCATAGAGATTGTCGGTGAACGTATAGAATTCGACCGCCGCATCGTTTTTTCCCAGACCGTTCTTAACATCCTGCCACGCGGTGGTCATGAAAGAACCGGGATCGCAGCCTGCGACACTCTGCTGCAAGCGGCGCTCGATCTCTCCTGCCTCTTTTCTCACGTCGGAGGCAGAAGCGAAGTCGCCCTGTTGTTCAAGTCTGACATATTCGCGACGCTTCGCATTGAACTCCTCGAGGAGGGCGATGAGCGATGGATCGCCGGTGGCTCTGACAGTCGACCCGAGGGAACGGGAGAATGAGAGAAGAGCCGACTTGCTCAACAGAGTCGCATCGTAGACCATACCCGCAATCTGTTTATCGTCCTTGTCAAGTTCGGCGAAATTGTAGATATCGTTGACGAGTTCTGACATCGCCGCCATATAGTCGGCACGCTGCCCTTCATCCATCGAGGTGAAATCGGTGCGGATTTT
>CAMWGM010000240.1 GCA_947173755.1 uncultured Muribaculaceae bacterium | reverse complement strand
GGTCTGGAGTTTGTAGAGTTCGCGCAGACGTTCCTCGACTGAGAGAGCCTGATCGGCTTTGGTTTGCTCTGTTGCCATATATTTGATGGGATGTATTTGCTTGGTTTAGCGTATTACCACGGGCGATTTTTCACGCGCGGACATATAGACTGCAAAGTTAGGAAATTTTTCTGAAATTTCCTCTGAAAAAATTGATTTTGCGCATTTTTCGCTCTCGAAATGACAGGTGTCGACGATGAGGATTTCCCTGCCGAAATCGATCAGAGGATGATATCGGGTGTCGGATGTGACATAGGCGTCGGCACCGCGTCGGATGGCGTCGGCGATAAACTCGCTGCCCGACCCTCCGCACAGGGCGACCCTTCTGACAAGGCGACCGGTGCCCGGGGTGACGCGCAACCAGGAGGCGTCGAGGCGATCTCTGACGAGAGCCACAAAGTCATCCTCCGACATCGGTTGCGGGAGGTTGCCGATACGGCCTAGTCCCGTCTCGGGACCCGCGGCGGGGTCGAGCACCTCGGTGTCGGTCAGCCCGAGCATTCCGGCCAGGCGGGCATTGATGCCGCGAGGGGCCGAATCGAGTGCGGTGTGCGATGAGTAGATCGAGATGCCGTTACGGATGGCGTCGAGAATCACTCGCTCGGTCTTTGTCTCGCCGGTGATGTGGGAGACACCCTTGAAGATGATTGGATGATGGGAGATGATCAGATTTGCGCCGAGGCCGACAGCCTCTTCAACTATGGCAGGCGAGACATCCAGACACACCAATACCCCCGTACACTCGGTGTCGGGGGTCTGTGTCCTCACTTGCCACCCCGTGTTGTCCCACTTTTCCTGGATCTCCGGGGGTGCAAGGGTCTCTATCGCCGAAATAATTTTTCGGATAGAGGGCATTTGCTATTTCGTGTGCTTTATTTTACTGTTACTTTTCCTTAAGATTGAGGGCGATCTGAAGTTCGTCGAGCTGGGTGTCGTCGATCTGCGAGGGAGCGTCGATCATCATGTCGCGGCCCGAATTGTTCTTGGGGAACGCGATGACGTCGCGGATCGAGTCGAGCCCGGCGAGGATGCTGACGAAACGGTCGAATCCGAAGGCGAGGCCGCCGTGAGGGGGTGCGCCATATTTGAAGGCATCCATAAGGAAGCCGAACTTATAGCGGGCATCCTCCTCGCTAAGGCCGAGCAGACGGAACATCTTGTCCTGGAGTTCGGCATCGTGGATACGGATGGAGCCTCCGCCGAGTTCGTTGCCGTTGACCACCATGTCATAGGCTGTTGCCCTGACTGCACCGGTGTCGGTGTCGAGCATGTCGATATCGTCGGGATTGGGCGAAGTGAAGGGATGGTGCATGGCATAGAAACGCTGAGTCTCGTCGTCCCACTCGAACAGGGGGAAGTCTACCACCCAGAGGCAGGAGAAGTTCTGAGGATCGCGCAGACCGAGGCGAGAGCCCATCTCGAGACGGAGTTCGCAGAGTTGCTTGCGGGTCTTCATGGTCGGCCCGGCGAGTATCAGCATGAGATCGCCCGGTTTCGCACCGCCACGTTCGAGCCATGCGCGGAGCTGATCGTCGCTGAAGAACTTGCCCACCGACGACTTGATCGAACCGTCCTCCTCGAGTTTCACCCACATCATGCCCTTGGCACCCACCTGCGGACGCTTCACGAAGTCGGTCAACTGGTCGAGTTGTTTGCGGGTATAGGAAGCACAGCCCGGAGCCACGATCGCACCGACATATTCGGCATCGTCCATGACGGAGAAGCCGGAACCGGCGGTGAGATCCTTGAGTTCGACAAACTGCATTCCGAAACGTGTGTCAGGTTTGTCAGAACCATAGAGACGCATCGCGTCGGCCCATGTCATGCGGGGGAAAGGCTCGGTGAAATCGATATCTTTGACATATTTGAATATGTGCTTGACGAGTCCCTCGAACATCTGCAGGACATCCTCCTGAGTGACGAACGACATCTCGCAGTCGATCTGGGTGAACTCGGGCTGACGGTCGGCGCGAAGGTCTTCGTCGCGGAAACACTTCACGATCTGGAAATAGAGGTCGAAACCGCTCACCATAAGCAACTGCTTGAAGGTCTGGGGAGACTGGGGAAGTGCATAGAACTGCCCGGGATTCATGCGCGAAGGCACCACGAAGTCGCGCGCACCTTCAGGGGTCGACTTGATGAGCACGGGAGTCTCGACCTCGAGGAAGCCCTTCGAGTCGAGATAGCGGCGGATCTCGAAGGCCATGCGGTGGCGGAGTTCGAGATTGCGACGCACTGCCCCGCGGCGCAGATCGAGATAGCGGTATTTCATGCGCAGATCGTCGCCGCCGTCGGTGTCATCCTCGATTGTGAACGGAGGCACAGCGCTCTTGTTTAGCACCTTGAGTCCGGTTGCGATGATCTCGATATCGCCGGTAGGATTTTTGGCGTTCTTCGATGTGCGCTCAGCCACCTTGCCGGTCACCTGCACCACATATTCGCGACCCAGTTTATTGGCCTGCTCGCAGAGAGCGGCATCGGTGTCCATGTCAAATACCACCTGTGTGATACCGTAACGGTCGCGGACATCGACAAATGTCATGCCCCCGAGTTTGCGGGTGCGTTGCACCCATCCGGCCAGAGTCACTTCGCTCCCGACGTCGGAAAGACGCAACTCGCCGCATGTATTTGTTCTATACATATATAAGAAGTTGTTTTAACTTTTTTGCGGTGAAAAGAAGTTCATTAATGTAGAAGTTGAAAACTACCTCTTTCAGGGTCTTTCATCATCTTTTTGGCTGATTTTTCATATCACATCAGTCGTGTAACTCGCTACACTCCCTCTTCGATTAGAAAAATCATCGCAAAAATCTGACGAAATCTCCTAAAAGAAAAAAGTTTAAACAACTTCTGAAGTATTCTTGATTTTTCCGCAAAGATAACTCAAATCTCACAAAAAAACAAATATGAAATCCACTCTGATGCCCGCTGACTGCGTCGCGAGACATGACGCTACGGTCTCTGCGTGGCATAGGTCTATCGCGACCCTGCTTTGGATCGGTTTTTAGCGACCTGCTTCCGACGGAAATCCTCCCAGTTTCTTGATCGGTTCTTACTCGACCGGTAACTTGTTATTCCCGTGACATACTTGAG
>CAMWGM010000239.1 GCA_947173755.1 uncultured Muribaculaceae bacterium | reverse complement strand
CCCCACGACCCCTCGCCCCTCGCCGGCGCCCCAGCCCCCCAGCCCCACCCCCCCCCCCCCCACCCCCCCCCTGCTCAAGCATCCTTACTGGTGTGGGATACTGGTCGCCGATGATACCTTCGGCCCATTCATAGGCCAGAGAGTCAGGATCGATGTCGAGAGTCTCGGTGCAATATCTGATGGCCTCGCTGAGTAGCAGTGCGCCGGGCAGTGTGGAATTGACCATAAGGAAATGGTTCAGACGATCCATTGCTCCTTCGCTTGCCGGTATGCCGGCGATGCCGGGATCAGCCTTGTAGGTGCGCGTACATTCGGTCAGCGCCCATTGACCGAGAAGGAAGAATGCCTCACGGGGCGTTGTGGCGATCCAGTCGGGATTGCCACGGCCTGCATTGAGGAATTGTCTTGTTGACTTGCGCGTATCTTTCTTGGCCAGATTGATGAGCGTGTTCTTGATTTCGAACGGACTCATCTTCTCGAGTTCCCGTTCTTTTGCCTTGACATTTGAGTTCATATATGGATGTTTTATTTATTCGAGATTCTAAAACGGAGGTCAGACGAGCACCATCACCAGTCCGCATAGGATCAGAAGGGTATTACCTATGGCATAGGTCACGGTATATCCCATGGCAGGAACGGTGGACTGCAGGGAGTCCTGGATAGCACCGAGGGCAGCAGTTGTGGTTCGCGATCCTGCGACGCAACCAAGCGTGATGGCCGGATGGAACTTAAATACCTTGTCACCTAAGAATACGCCGATAATAAGCGGCAGACCTGTTGCGAGGATACCGGCAACAAGCATCTGCCATCCCACTTGCTCAAGTCCCGAGATGAATGTCGGGCCGGCGGAGATACCTATGACTGCGATAAACATATTCAGACCTACATTATTGAATACCCAGACGGCTGAATCGGGTATCTGTCCGAAAGTCGGATGTTTTGATCTGAGCCAACCCAGGACGAGCCCGGCGATCAGTGCGCCGCCGCTGGTCGAGAGACTGATGGGAATTCCTCCCAGATGGAGGGTGATTGCGCCGATAAGCGCTCCGATGGCAATACCGATACCCACGAACACCATGTCGGATGCAGTGGTGGGTTTGTCCGGATAACCTATATATGTGGCGGCGGAATTGACATCTGCCACCGCGCCACTGACGGTCAGCAGGTCGCCGCGCTGCAGTCTTGTGGCTGCCGCTACGGGAATTTCTACACCACCGCGCTTGATGGTGTCGATTATCACTCCTTTCATCTGGGGTGACTCGCGGAAATCCGCAACGGTTGTGCCCGATACATTCTTAGAGGCTACCATCACAGGAATGCGCTCGATCGGGAAAGAGAGGAGAGATGCATCCGAGATTTCCTTTCCGAGCCATGTCTCATCCTCGATCACAAACTCACGTCGGCCTGACAGAACGATGTCGTCACCTTTCTTTACGGTGAAGTCGGTTGCGGGATTGGTGGTCACATCTTTGCCGCTGCGTACGCGTTCGACAAACAGGCGGCGTCCTTGTGACTCCATGTAGTCAGTGATCTCCTTAACTGTCCGGGGAGAGTCAAACCAAGTCCCGTCCACATTATATGCACGATATACCACCGGACGCCATGCGTTGATAAGCGCGGGATCGTTAGAGGTCGGATCCTGATTCATGCTGCGCTCAAGATCCTCGGTCTGCTGCTTTACTTTCTTAAGTCCTCCGAGCATCATCGGACCTATTGTGCCGAGTATCCATGCCGAACCTATCGTACCGAAGATGTAGGTGACCGCATAGGCCACGGGGATGATATTGACCCAGCTTGTCTTGTCGGCCGCTGACGCGTTGATAGTCTGTATTGTGTCATCAGCCACTCCGATCACAGCCGACATAGTCTGCGCTCCGGCGAACAGACCGGCCGCCTCTCCTTTATTATAATGGAAGAGTTTGGCAACTCCAAGCGTAGTAGTGAGAACCACTAGACACATCACTACCGCGAAAAGCACCTGCTTGATGCCCGAACCACGGAGAGAGGCGAAGAATTGCGGTCCTACACTGTAGCCGATAGCGAATAGGAATAAAAGAAAGAAAACCTGTTTCATCGGTCCCGGAACGGGAATGTCAAGTTGGCCTATAAGTACTCCCACCAGGAGCACCGAGGTCACTGTGCCCAATGAAAAGGTTTTATATTTCAGTTTCCCGATCAGGAAGCCGATGCCGAGTGTAAGAAAAATCGCTATTGCCGGATTATCCCGTAATGTTTTTACAAACCAGTCGAGTAGTTCCATAATGGAATGAATTTTGATTATCGAAATTGGACCGTTGATGGGAGGATGATATATTTTATGTAACAAACTGAAAATTTGAGAAGTTCAACTTTGTGCTGAAAATCGGGAAAACAGGTCTGAATTTCCTTCTATTTCACCCGGGAAGTTATAATTTCTCCCACAAAGACTGATTATAAGAAAATTTAAGAGGAAAACCGGGGGATTAATTTGGAAAATTAAAAAGAATTAACTAACTTTGTGCGATTATTCTGCGTTAAGTAGATATGAGACAATTAAAAATTACCAAATCAATCACCAACCGTGAAAGCGCGTCGCTGGATAAGTTTCTTCAGGAAATCGGCAGAGAAGAATTGATCACTGTCGAAGAAGAGGTTGAACTCGCGCAGCGCATTCATCAGGGAGATCAAAGGGCTCTCGACAAACTCGTCCGTGCCAATCTTCGCTTCGTTGTATCAGTGGCTAAACAGTATCAGAATCAGGGCTTAAGCCTGCCTGATCTTATCAACGAAGGCAATCTCGGCTTGATTAAAGCGGCACAGAAGTTCGACGAAACCCGCGGTTTTAAGTTTATCTCCTACGCCGTCTGGTGGATACGTCAATCCATCCTTCAGGCTCTCGCTGAGCAGAGCCGCATCGTGCGCCTCCCTCTTAACCAGGTAGGTTCACTCAACAAAATCAGCAAGGCTCTTTCGAAATTCGAGCAGGAAAACGAGCGTCGTCCCTCTCCGGAGGAACTGGCGGAGAAACTCGAGGTTCCCGTCGACAAGATCGCCGACACTCTTAAAGTTTCGGGCCGTCACATCTCGGTCGATGCACCTTTTGTCGAGGGCGAAGACAACTCGCTCCTTGATGTGCTCGCTAACGATGATTCTCC
>CAMWGM010000238.1 GCA_947173755.1 uncultured Muribaculaceae bacterium | reverse complement strand
TTTTTGAATAAAACCTTAATAAGTTTTTGTAGTTGTGACGGAAAAACATTATCTTTGTTTCGCCAAATCTATCTTCCATGAAATTATTAGCAAAAACTCTGATTGTTACGACTGCCGCCTTGAGCTGGCTCGGTGCATCGGCATCTCAGGAACACAAATTGTGGTATGACAAACCTGCTCAGGTTTGGACCGAGGCTCTTCCTCTCGGCAATGGTCGTCTGGGCGCGATGGTCTACGGAAATCCGGCCAACGAACAGATTCAACTCAACGAGGAAACCATCTGGGCCGGTCAGCCCAACAACAATGCCAACCCCGAAGCGCTGGAGTGGATCCCCAAAATCCGTCAACTCGTTTTCGAAGGTAAATACCGTGAAGCCCAGGATATGGCCACAGCCCATGTCAAGTCAAAAACGAATCAGGGTATGCCTTATCAGCCTTTCGGCGATCTGCGCATCTCCTTCCCCGGCCACACACGCTATGAAAATTACTACCGAGAACTGAGTCTCGACTCTGCCCGCACGGTCGTTAAATACACCGTAGACGGTGTCAATTATACACGCGAGACATTCGCCTCCTTTCCCGATCAGGTCGTGATCACACGCATCACCGCCGACCGACCCGGAAGCGTGACCTTCAACGCTGCTCTCACGTCGCCTCATCCCGATGTGATGATTGAAACCGAAGGCGATGAAATCACTCTCAGTGGTGTCAGTTCAAATCATGAGGGTCTAAAGGGCAAAGTTGAATTTCAGGGTCGAGTGAAGGCTGTCCCCAAAGGCGGCAAGGTTTCGGCCCGCGACGGTGTGATCTCGGTCGAGAATGCCGACGAGGCGGTCATCTATACTTCCATCGCCACTAACTTCAACAATTATAAAGACATCACCGGCGACGAGGTGGCCCGCAGCAAGGAATATCTCGAAAAGGCTCTGAAGAAGCCTTATGCCGACGCTAAGAAAGAACATGTCGACTTCTATCAGGATCAGATCGGTACATCCACTCTCGACCTGGGTCCGGATCTCTACGCCGATGTCCCGACCGACGTCCGCATCGAACGTTTTGCCGAGACACATGACAATCAACTCGTGGCAAACTACTACAAGTTCGGCCGGTATCTGCTTGTCAGTTCGTCGCAGCCGGGTGGCCAGCCTGCCAATCTCCAGGGCATCTGGAATGACAAGATGTTCCCGTCGTGGGACAGCAAATACACCTGCAACATCAATCTCGAGATGAACTACTGGCCCTCCGAGGTAACCAATCTTACACATCTCAACGATCCTCTGTTCCGTCTCATCAAGGAAGTTAGCCAGACCGGAGCAGAGTCGGCGAAGATCATGTATGGTGCGCCGGGCTGGGTGCTTCACCACAATACCGATATCTGGCGTGTCACAGGTGCTATCGACAATGCCCCGTCAGGCATGTGGCTCGGCGGAGGCGCATGGCTTAGCCGTCATCTCTGGGAGCATTATCTCCATACCGGCGATATCGAATTCCTTCGCGAGGCTTATCCCATCATGAAGGGTGCGGGCGAGTTCTATGATGCCGTCATGGTTTATGAACCTGAGTCAGGCATGCTTGTGATCGCTCCGAGCAACTCTCCTGAGAACGCTCCCAAAGGTCATGGCGCGACCACTACTGCCGGTGCGACCATGGACAACCAACTCGTCACCGAACTCTGGAACAATATCATCACTGCCGCCACTATCCTCGATACCGATCAGGAGTTTGCCGACCGTCTGAAAAAGCGCGTTAACGAAATCTCGCCGATGCGCATCGGCAAGTGGGGCCAGCTTCAGGAATGGATGGGCGACTGGGATGATCCGGAAGATGTCCACCGTCACGTCTCGCATCTTTACGGTATGTTCCCCTCCAACCAGATTTCTCCTTACCGCACACCCGAACTCTTCGACGCAGCGCGTACGTCGCTCATTCACCGCGGTGACCCCTCGACGGGATGGAGTATGGGATGGAAAGTCTGTCTCTGGGCACGTATGCTCGACGGCGATCACGCATATAAACTCATCACAGACCAACTCAATCTCGTCAGGAACGAGAAGAAAAAGGGTGGCACTTATCCCAACTTCTTCGACGCACATCCGCCGTTCCAGATCGACGGAAACTTCGGTTGCGTGGCCGGTATTGCCGAGATGCTGATGCAGAGCCATGACGGATTTATCTACCTCCTTCCCGCTTTACCGTCGGTATGGCCCGACGGAGAAGTGACCGGGCTTGTGGCCCGCGGCGGTTTCGTGTTTGACATTTCATGGAAGAACGGCAAACTCGACACTGTCACGATCAAGTCGACCGTCGGAGGCAACTGTCGTCTGCGCACCCTCACTCCTCTCAAAGGTAAGGGCCTGAAGACCGCCAAGGGCGAAAATCCCAATCACCTCTTCGATGTAAATGAAGGACAGAAACCTATCATCAGTCCCGAGGCAAAACTCAACAAGGTTGAACTTAAACCTACTTTTCTCTATGATCTCCCCACGGTAAAGGGCGAGACCTATGTGCTGAAAGCGAAATAAATAAATCTAATCCTGAAAACAAAATCAACAACCCGATATGAAAAAACTAAGCATGTTTGTGTGTCTGTGTCTGGCCGCCGTCATGGCTGTCTATGCGCAGGATCCGGTGAAGAAATTCTCCAAACCCTGGGATAACGGAAAACTCCGCGTCTCCGACAACGGTACCTATCTCCAGCACGAAAACGGCAAGCCTTTCTTCTGGATGGGCGAGACCGGGTGGCTCCTGCCCGAACGTCTCGACCGATCCGAAGCCTCCTACTACCTGAGCGGTTGCCGCGATGCCGGCTTCAACGTCGTTCAGGTGCAGACCATCAACGGTGTGCCCGCCATAAACTTCTACGGTCAGCTTTCCAATCCCGACGGCTGGGACTTCTCCGAAATCAACAAGAAAGGAGTCTACGGCTACTGGGACCATATGGACTATATCATCAAACAGGCTGAAAACAACGGCATCTATATCGCTATGGTACCCATATGGGGCGGTCTTGTGAAGCAGGGGCTCATGAGCGTCGACGACGCCAAGGCCTACGGCAAATTCCTCGCCGAGCGCTACAAGGATTCCCCCAACATCATCTGGGTGATGGGTGGCGACATCCAGGGCGACCTAAATCC
>CAMWGM010000237.1 GCA_947173755.1 uncultured Muribaculaceae bacterium | reverse complement strand
AACCCCAGGAGGGACCGCTCCAACCCCAGCCCCAGTTCCAGGACCAATAGGGGTCATACCACGAGTTCCAGTACCAGGGAGAGTTCCATCGCCACGACGGGGAGGCCCAGCCGTAGTTCCAGGAGAAGAAGGGAGAGTCGAAATAGTCGTAACCCCAGAAAGAGGAAGGAGTGTTGACGTAGACGTTGACGGTCTGCGGCTCCATGTAATAGATGGCGGATGTCTGCTCGTCGGCATTGACGAGGTCGACGATCTCGGGATTATAGAATTTCTCGATGCGGCGGGTATAAGCGAAGTCGCTCTGCACGCTATCGGCCATGAGGACAGAGTCGACGGCAAAAATGCCGCGACGGTTATATTCGTCGACCGAAATGGAGCGGGTGCCGGAGAGCTGATCGGCATAAGCGTCGGCCGACTCGTAACGACCTACGAGCGCAGCCTCGGCCTTGGCACGTTTTTCAGCCTCCTTGGCTGCCTGCTTAGCAGCCTTCTCAGCCTTGGCCTTAGCATCTTTCTCTGGATTGTAATAGATATCGTCGTCGAAATAACTCTGGGCAACGGCCGAAACGGCACCCAGAAGGACGGACGAGAGTATGATAAAGAAACGTCTTGCTTTCATAACAGGGAAGTCTTTAACAATAAGACAATTGGAGAGGGAAAAGGTTTAAAGGGACTTTCTTAATGTGCAAATATAACGAAAAAAGAGAAAGGAAGCAAGCCAAAAGAGAAAAAGATGGCCGGAAATGATATAAAATAATTGCCGCCGACCAGAGAGGCCGGCGGCTAATAGGGTGTGGAAAGGATCCGATTATTTCAGAATATCCTTAACAGCGTCGTTGGGAACCATCTGTTCCTGGAAGGTGTAAGCGCCGGTCTTAGGCGACTTGACACACTTGATGACTTTGCTATAGGTGCGACCTTCACCCTTCTGAAGAGATGCAACGGTTTTCTTTGCCATGAGTCAGTGATATTAATGAGTGAGGGTATGATTATTTGATTTCCTTGTGAACGGTGACCTTCTTGAGGATGGGGTTGTATTTTTTCAACTCCAGACGCTCGGTGGTGTTCTTACGGTTCTTGGTGGTGATGTAGCGCGATGTGCCGGGCATACCGGAAGCCTTGTGTTCGGTGCATTCGAGGATCACCTGCACGCGATTGCCTTTTGCTTTCTTTGCCATCTTACTTAGCGGTTGAGAGATTAAATGTCGAGGTAGGTGATTTCGGTGAGATAGCCCTTGGCAGCAGCCTCTTTGATGGCGGCGTCAAGGCCTTTCTTATTGATAGTGCGAAGACCGGCTGCAGAGATAGTGAGCAGGATCCAGGCTTGTTCTTCAACCCAGAAGAATTTCTTGGTGAAGAGATTAACGTCAAACTTACGCTTGGTGCGACGCTTGGAGTGCGAGACATTGTTGCCCACCATAGCTTTCTTGCCGGTAATCTGACAGATTTTTGACATGGCTTTTGGTTTTTGTTGTTACTATTTGGTTTTGATGGGGAGTTTTGCTACCAGCCTCCGTGCCTCATATCGGCGCTAAGTGCATCAATAATAGCGCCTTTCAAGGAGCGGCCGCTCAAACTCGGGTGCAAAGTTAGACATTTTTTTTCACTCTGCCAAACTTTCGGCAAATTTTTTCCGGAAAGAGTTGTCAGTCAGAGTCTCGGACAGGGTGGCAAGCGGGGCGGAGATGGAAGTTATTAATCAATTTTGATAAGATCAGAGAAAAAAATTCATCATTTTAGGGTATTTCAGAGGCGGGAAGGGGGCAGTAATTTTGCAGCGTAAAAAATCAATTCATCACACGAAAATGAAATTTCCGATTATCCCGGCGTTAATCGCAGCAGCCGCAATGCTATCGCCGATAAGGACTTATGCCCATGCGGATGCCGACACCACCGCTCAAGCCGGTCAAAGATCCCGGCTCAGTCTGGGCGGTTATGGCGAGGCTGTCATGACACGTAATTTCTACAGCGACAAGCCTCATCGCTACAGCGCGCCCGACTTGTATAAAAACGAGAGTCACGGACGCTTTGACCTTCCTCACGTCGTGATCTATCTGGGATATGATTTCGGCAAAGGCTGGAGCATGGGGACCGAGATCGAGTTTGAACACGGGGGAGTCGAGAGTGCCGTCGAGATCGAAAACGAGGAGGGTGGCGAGTATGAAACCGAGGTCGAAAGGGGCGGCGAGGTAGCTCTCGAACAGTTCTGGATCCAGAAGTCATTCACGCCCCAACTGAACGTCAGGGCAGGCATGCTCGTAATACCTATAGGCGGTACAAACGCCCACCACATGCCGACCGAGTTCTTCGGAGTGTGTCGCCCGGAAGGAGAAAACACGATAATGCCCTGCACCTGGCATGAAGTAGGCATCAGCATCTGGGGTAAGGCCGGAGCATGGCGATATGAGGCTATGTTTTTGCCGGGACTCGACAGCGAGAGGTTCGGGAGTCAGGGGTGGATACATGACGGGTCGGCATCACCTTTCGAATTCAAGATAGCCAATTCCTATGCCGGGGCTGTACGCGTAGACAATTTCTCTGTCAAGGGTCTGCGACTTTCATTGTCGGGTTATCTCGGAAATTCCTTCAGAAACACCCTCTACCCGACTCAAGGCGAGAAAAACAACGGAGTGACCGGAACCGTGGCCATCGGGGCGTTTGATTTCAATTACAGCGGCGGAGGATTTGTAGCGAGAGGCCATTTCGACTACGGACACCTCTCAGACTCCAAGCGCATATCGGACTTCAATATATCCATGCCGAAAAGTTCGACCTCGAAGCGGCAGAAAGTGGCAAAAGCCGCGTTGACGACGGGGATCGAGGCCGGATATGATATGTTTCATCTATCTTCGGCTCTGCGCGCCGGCCGGCAACGACTCTATCTGTTCGGAAGATATGACTATTATGACTCGATGCTCAAAATGGAGAAGGATATGGATGAGAAATGGTGTGGGAGGCAGCGGGTTGCTGTGGGCCTAAACTACTACCCTATTCCGCAGATTGTAGTCAAAGGGGAATATGCGGTGGGGATTCTGGATAAAAGATATAACAACGAACCGTCTCTGTCAATCGGGATTGCCTATTCGGGATGGTTCCTTTAGATCTCTCTTATACACATCTGACGCTGACGACGAATA
>CAMWGM010000236.1 GCA_947173755.1 uncultured Muribaculaceae bacterium | reverse complement strand
TTCTCTATCAATTAACGAATTATAAAATTTAAAACTTGTATTGGACTTATTTTAGAGATAACCATGATGAAAATCGATTGTTTATCACCCGAGAGGAGGTTGAAGTAACGTCAACTACTGCGCGGCGGAAGCATAAGTCGAAATGGCGACTAAAGTCGCCCCTCTGACTTATGCTTCCGCCGCGCAAAATCTCTCCTCGTCCTCCTCGGCAAACAACTCCTCAGCGCCCTCCGCGCGGCTACATGCGCGAAGCGAGCAAAATCCGCGGTGAGGGGCGTTACTTCTTGACGGGATAGAAAAGATTGCGTATATAGATATTGATGTTTGTATCCGAGGACGCCAACTTCAATTTCTTACGCATCACACGGCTTTTCTCGGTAGCAATTTTTGACTTCATTACAGTATCGACATCCGATACGCGTAGTCCCAGCGCGTAGAGGCAGGATATATCGAGTTCAAGTGAATCAAATCCTTGCTCTTCAAGATAACTAATTACCTGAGGATGCCGTGCCGTGTAGGCTTTCCGTGTTGAGCGGATAAAGGCTGCCCGATCCGAATGGATAAGCGCATCCAACTCTTTCCATGAGCGCTTGTCATAATCCATTTTACGCACCTCATAAGTAATGAAACGGTTGAGTATCTCCAGTCGTTGATAGATTATATCCAACGCCTCCGTAGAGATAATCTCCGAGTCGTTAAGATGCTGCTCAAAAGTGTCTATTTCAAGTTGGAGATCCCTGATCTGGCTTTTCAATTTATCCTTTTCGAGTAATTCCGTTTCCAAGCGGGCTTCGGCAATCTCGTTCTGTTGCTGCGCTATGATTCTCCGGTTGCGTTCCATATATCTACGGGTGCGCTCCTTATATCGGTAATAGATGAGAGCGAATATAAAAATAACGCAGATCAACAGTATGCCCAAGAGTATGGCAACCTGTCGCGATTTTTCGGCACGGGTCTTGGCAATTTCTAACTCCATTGAGTATTTCTTCTCCGTAACCAGCAGATCGCTCCTAAGGAGGCGATATTGGGAACTGTGGAAACTGTCGAGATACTCTTGATAGACCCTTTTTGACTCCTGATATCTCCCGGCCGAGTCGAGAACATCACTCTTTATGAGAAGATATTTCTCTGCATCAAGCGAGCGGGGATCTTCCATGAGGTCAATATAGTGGAGTGCCTTGTCGGTCCGGCCGATCGTGTTGTAGGCATATGCCATATCAAAACTGCATAGTTCGGATTGGATACTGTCGCGCTCCAGCGAGACAAGATATTGGCGGAGGCGGCCGCGATCTTCGGATCCGATCAGATTCACAAGGCGCATGCACACGAGTTGATCATAAATCGAGTCGTCCGGGGTTAGGCGTGACTCACAGATATTATATATCGAGTCAGCAAGACGGGTATCGGAGATTATATTAGCACCATTCAAGATCCTCAGATATGAGGGGATGAGGTTGTGATTATCAGGGTCCACGGATTCATAGATGCGTATGGCCTTTAGGTTGGCGTCTATGAAGGCTTCGGCATTATATTGACGGACGTACATTGCACCTTGCGCGATATACACGAGGGCGAGCCCGAGAGAGTCCGTGTAGACCTTAGTAGAGTCATGCACCGCATCGAGAAAGCAGGTGAACGCTTTGTCGTTATCTCCATTCTTAAGATTTATGATCCCTTCGTAGTAGCGGGCACGCATGCGCTGGTCGGGAGTGCCATACTTCAGGTAATAGTCGAGCGCGGGCCGTATCAACTCCTGATCTGTGATAGGGATATTGTTTTTGTCGAGAGCCATAGTACGCAACAGGGAGTAGCGGGCGCGGTCAGCCGCGCCCCGCAACGTCATGGTGTCGATAGACTTGATGAGCGACAGTGCGCTGTCGGGATGTTTCTCGATGATCTCCTGTATGTGGTCAAGAGTGCGAAGGGTTGTGTCGGGAGTACGTCGGCAACCGGTGCTGACAAGACCGATCACAACGATGACGGCTAGCGTAGCGAGCAACGACAGCGGCAGCAGACGCAGTGAGTATGTATTAGTGTATAGTTTCATTCTATTTCGTACCTCGGATCGGAGGTATGCAGCCGGACCTGACGCCGTGTTCGCCGCCGATCCGCCAGCAAAGTTAATAAATTGCCACCGCAATTCCAAAAGCCACACTGGCGGAGCGACGATTCTTCGCCGTAGGAGGGAAATGATAAAGCCGTTGCCCTGATGAGCAATGGCTTTATCTATTTTTCTTTATATTCCGGTAGTATCCGGTAGGAAGACTGACGTCTTCGTCTGCTTACCTTCCGGATATAGGAAGAGTCGGTTTTTGCAGTAGTGGATCAATTGAGAGCAAGAAGAGTCTCTGCTCCAACTGAGTCGATGAAGTATTTATAAACGTAACTAACAAGACCGAGGAAGACGATGCCAAGAACGCAAACTGTAAGAGCCACCTTATCGCACTTACCACTCTTGAAGGCTCCGATCTTCGGTTCATCGGCTGAAATCCACATTGCCTTCACCACGAGCAGATAGTAATAAAGTGAAATGATTGTGTTGATCAACGCGATCAATACAAGCATATAGAGTGCCATCGAATTCTGATGCGAAGTCACAGATGTGAAAATCAGAATCTTTGAGAAGAAACCTGCAAACGGAGGAATACCTGCCAGTGAGAACATTGCCAATGTCATCGCTACTGCAAGATAAGGATTAGTCTTATGAAGACCATTGTAATCGTCCATGCTTACGAGACCTGTGCGATCTTCTATCATCTGGATCACAGCGAATGCACCAAGATTGCTCACTACATATACAAGGATGTAGAACATCATGGATGCCATACCGAGTTGATTGGCAGCCATAACGCCAAGCATGATGTAGCCGGCTTGCGACACTGATGAGAACGCCATGAATCGCTTCATGTTTTTCTGGCGCATTGCAAAGAGGTTACCGACTGTGATAGTAGCGATAATCACTGCATAGAGCATCCATTCCCAAGCGGCGCTGTAAACCTGACCAAACACCTGAACGAAGATGATGAAGAAAGCAAATGCAGCCGCTCCCTTCGACACTACAGAGAGATATGCAGTAACGCGTGTGGGAGCGCCCTGATATACGTCAGCCGTCCCGAGCTGCATCGGCACCAATGAAAGTTTGAACCCGCTACCGGC
>CAMWGM010000235.1 GCA_947173755.1 uncultured Muribaculaceae bacterium | reverse complement strand
GGTGCTTCGACGGTTCATGGGGTAGCGCTCTCAACACCAAGAACGGTGAAATGAGGATCATGCGTACAGCCGACATCTATCTGATCGCAGCCGAAGCAAGCCAGCAACTCGGTGACGCTGCCGCTGCCGCCAAATATCTCGAGCCTCTCCGCAGACGTGCAACTCGCGTCGGTGCTACAACTCCTTCTCTCGGCACCGTTACCGAAGATGTGATTTTCGACGAGTATGCACGCGAAATGGCCGGCGAGCTCAACCGCTGGGCACTCCTCAAACGTCACCACGCTTTCGAGTCACGTCTGCAGAAGTACAACAAACGTGCAGCAGCCTTCTTCCGCCCTGACCGTCACTATCTGCGCCCGATCTCGGCTGACTTCCTCAACCAGATCGACAACAAGGATCAGTATGGTGACAACGGCTACGGCACTACTCCCGGAAAGGGCTTCTGATCGTAACCCAATCAACTGAACAACCTCTTCCCCGGCCCTCGTGGCCGGGGACTTCAAACACAAATCTCTAATCCTTAACCCAATTCCAGATGAAGAAATTTTTACTCTTCGCCGCAGCCTCAACACTCGCAATGGCTGCATCGGCCCAGACAGTCATCGCACCTCCTACTCTCGAGACCGCACAGGCTCAGAAGTGGGATGCCCTCTGGGGTGACTATCAGTATGGCTACGTCCTCCCCAACGACTATCAGCTCGTAGATGACGACTATGTAAAGGTTGTCATGAACAACGGCAGCGAGTCTAAGCCCGGTGCCAACGTGAGCACTACAGGTCTCAACACCACCCTGTTCGACCGTGCATTCAACATGGGTTCTTCCGCAGGTTACGGCTATGCCGAGGCTGTTTACTCTCTCGACGCCATCAGCGCCGGCATCAAGCAGCCCTATGCTATCTTTACCGTTTCTGCCAAAGTCTGTGGCGAACTGACTATCTACGCTAACCGCGGTAAGAACAAATTCTCGATCTATGTTTGGGACAAGACTGCCAACGAAGGTCTCGGTACTTATGTGCTCGGTACTTCCGCACAGGTTGGTGACGAGGGCAAATCACTCGTGACAGAGGCTACCGTCGGTCTTATCCAGGATCACGAATACTGGGTGTTCGGTTCTGAGACCGGCTCTAACATTCTCCTCTATCAGATGATGTTCTCTCCCGTCAGCGCTCCTACCTACGGCCTCCAGGAATTCGATGCTTCAAAGTATTCGACCGTCGTCCTTCCTCCGACACTTGAAACCGCTCAGACTGAAAAGTATGATGCTCTCTGGGGCGACTATCAGTATGGCTATGTTCTTCCCAACGGAAAAACTCTTGTTGACAATGACGAACTAAAGGTCGTTTCTGACAACGGCAGCGAGTCGAAACCCGGTGCAAACGTAAGCACCTCCGGTCTCAACACCACTATCTTCGATCGTGCTTTCAACATGGGTTCATCCGCAGGTTTCGGTTTTGCTGAGCCTGTCTACTCTCTCGATGCTATCTCTGCAGGTATCAAGCAGCCTTACGCTGTGCTCACCGTTGAGGCCAAGAAAGGTGGCGAACTCACCCTCTTCTCCAACCGCGGCAAGAACAAGTATACCATCTATGTATGGGACAAGACCGCCAACGAAGGCCTTGGCACATACGTTCTCGCAAGTTCTACTCAGAACGGTGACGAGGGCAAAGGTATCGTCAATGAGGCTATCGTAGGTCTCATCGAAGGCCACACCTACTGGATCTTCGGTTCTGAAACCGGTGCAAATATCCTCTTCTACGGTATGGGCTTCAACGGCTACACCTCACCCAACTACGGTTACACCGGTGGCACAACCGCCATCTCTGACGTCATCATTGAAACTCCCAAGTCTGACATCATCTACAACGTGATGGGTCAGATCGTCGACGAGAACTACAAGGGTCTCGTCATCAAGAACGGCAAGAAATATATCCAGCAGTAATCTGCTGAGGCTTCTCTCCTCATCGGCCTGAGGACCGATGGGTGAGAGTTGAGAATCGCCTCACATTCTTAATTCTCATGATTTAATAATGACACCATCCGCCCCTGCGTGAGCAGAGGCGGATGAATTTATTTAACGGATCGCGATGTAAATGAGGTAACTATTCCGGACGGCGCAGATGGTCCATCATCACACCTCCGAACGGATGCTCGCCGGCAGGAAGAAAGCCTTTTTTTGTATAGAGATTTCTTGCGCGGTGGTTGGTCTTGTCGACGAGGAGTGCTGAAGGCTTGCCGGTTGCATGCGCCTTGCGCACCGCTTCATCTATCAGCATTCCTGCTATTCCGTGGCCGCGGTGCTCAGGGCTGACTGCCAATGTATCGATATAATATTCGTCCGGCAGACATTCGTCGGGGATATCTGACAGTTGGAGATCGAGATATTTTTTCGCGGCGGGATAGAACGCTTCGCGCAATTCATGCAGCCGGGCGCCGTCGTAGGCTATCAGTGCACCGACGGGACGGTCGTTTTCATCTGCTGCTATGATGGTGTTCAGATAAGAGTATTGTGCATCTGTGCCTCGGGCTAGTTCGGCAAACATGTCACGGACATCGGCGACTGTATGTCCGGGCGCACTGTTGGCGAACGCTTCGGTGATTTCATCGCCTACTCCCCAACCGATACACAGCGAGATGAATTCTGCGTCTTCGGGTCGGGCGGATCGTATGGTTATCATAGGAGTGTCTTTGAGTTTCGAATTGTCGTGATGACGTTTCCGTCGATGATTTCGGTAGATGTAACTATCCCCTCGGGAGCCGGGGGTGCCGGGACTTCCCCGCCGGTAGGCTTTCGTCCACGTTCGATCCGTGTGACATCCCACAGACCTGTCCCGATAAATGACCTGAGAACTTTCCCGCCACCTTCGACCAGCAGCGAAGTCACTTTATGATCGTAATATAGTGAAGTCAGCACTTCAGATAGCGATGAATAGTCGCTATAAACTATTGCCGGGAAGATCGGATTTTCCGGACAGACCCTTTTTCGACGGTCGAGAAGAACGCGCAGAGGAGATTTGCCGGCAAAATCTCTTACTGTCAGGGAGGGATTGTCTGCAATAGCCGTGCCGCTCCCCACAAGGAGCGCGTCGCTTGTCGCGCGGAGTTTATGGACGAGCATCCGGGGGAAGGGAGTAGAGATCCGGGCGTCAAGATAGCCATCGGCACTCTCGGCCCATTT
>CAMWGM010000234.1 GCA_947173755.1 uncultured Muribaculaceae bacterium | reverse complement strand
GGGGTCCGGCACGACTTCGTGCATGCCGGGTGCATGCTAGGGGTCCCGTTGCGCCCGACGGCGGCCAACTCGGGGCGCGGCATCGACCGTCTCTTCCGAACGATCATCAATGTCTACGAAGGGACCGACCCGACCGTGCGCCACATCCACATCTCGCTCGGACAGAGCCTCGAGAGGGCCCTCAAATCGGTCAAGGATGAACTGAAGGGCTCTGCCGACCTCGAGCGTCACTTCTCGCCACGCTATCTGGGCATCAAACTGCTCGAAAAGGATGCCGAGATCGAGGAGATGACCCGCCGCCTGCAGAGGGGCAAGGAAATCATCGCCACACGCGACCGCGAGATCGAGCAATATGAGCGCGAGCATGACCGCGACGTGACGGCAGCCATAGCCGACGAGAAATACGGTTTCATAGCGGGCGCGCTGGCCGAGACGATGGTGAAATCCGAGGAGCAGGGGCACTCGTCGACGCGCATCATCGACACGATCGTCACCAACCGCCTCTTCGGCTTCCCGCTCTTCATAGCCATAATGTGTTTCATCTTCTGGGCGACATTCTCGCTCGGCTCGATCCCGATGGACTGGATGGAGAGCCTCGTGACGTGGGTGGGCAACGCGGTGCGCTCGCTGATGCCCGACGGATGGCTGAAAGACCTCGTGGCCGACGGCATCATCGGGGGTGTCGGAGGAGTGATAGTCTTCCTGCCCAACATCCTCATCCTCTACATGTGCATCAGTTTCATGGAGGACTCGGGCTATATGGCGCGCGCGGCCTTCATCATGGACAAGGTGATGCACCGTCTCGGGCTCCACGGCAAGTCGTTCATCCCGCTCGTGATGGGTTTCGGCTGCACCGTCCCCGCCATCATGGCCTCGCGATCGATCGAGAGCCGGTCGAGCCGCATGATCACCATCCTCATCAACCCCTTCATCTCCTGCGCGGCGCGCCTGCCGATCTACGTGCTGCTCATAGGCACATTCTTCCCCGCTCACGCCACACTGGTCTTCTCGGCGCTCTATTTTCTCGGCATACTCGTGGCGGCCATCACGGCACGCCTGCTGCGCCGCTTCCACTTCGGCGAGGATGTGACGCCGTTCGTCATGGAACTCCCCCCCTACCGTATGCCGACCTTCAAGGCCACCGTGCGCCACATGTGGGGCAAAGCCGAGCAATATCTGCGCAAGATGGGCGGCATCATCCTCGTGGCCTCCATCATCGTCTGGGCGCTCGAATATTTCCCTCACCATGACGAAGACTCCACCGCCATCACGGCCGGAGGCACACCCGTGATGACCACAGCGTCAGACAGCCATATCGACCCCTCGCAGGACTCTTATCTGCGCATGATAGGCAAGGCGGTCAACCCGGTCATGGAGCCTCTCGGGTTCTCGTGGCGAGCCACCGTGGCAGCCATCGCCGGTGTTCCGGCCAAAGAGATAGTGGTGTCGACCCTCGGAGTGCTCTACACGGGCGAGGAGGATGTGGCCGTCACGACCCTCTCGGAGCGACTCGAAGCGCCCAACCCCGTCACCGGACGTCCCGATTTCACGCCCCCCGTAGCACTCGCCTTTCTTGTGTTCATCCTGCTCTACTGTCCATGCATAGCCACCGTCACGGCCATCGTCAAGGAGACTGGCAACCCCCGCTACGGGCTCTTCTCGGTGGTCTACAACACCGCCGTCGCATGGATAGCCGCCTTCATCACCTTCCACCTCGCAACCCTGCTGATGTAGATTTCCGGTCATTTTGACAAGTTGTCAATTTGACGTTTTGTCCAAGGTGTCCGCACTGTCCGCACTGTCCGCACTTGCGGACATGCGGACACTTGCGGACACCCTCATTATGCATTTTCATGCCTTGACTAAGGATCATTTTCGCACCATTTTCCCCCTCGGCAGGTATTAACTTTGCAGTGTATTAGGTCCGTTGTTCCGTAGCCCTGCTCCATAGAGGAAACAGGGAGGGGAGGCACGTTTCAAAATACGCTGACGCTAATTTTCACCTTTTATAAATGACTTTACTATGGAAAAAGAACCCTTAGAGAGTGTGGGCGACAATGGCCGTCCCACCGTGGCGAAAGACTCGCTGAGATCACCCCTTATCAACCTCCGTCCCGAGGGGGAGGAGGGAAAACCGTCGGCTCCCGACGGGAAGCCTGACGATATCAGCCTTGCCGACTATTTCCGGGTGCTCCGTGAAGCGGCTATCGACGACCTCAACCGCCGAAGCATCTTCCGCATCCAGAATGCCGACGAGTGGATACGTCAGGCTTCGCTACGTCCCGATCCCGTGTCGCTCTGGGGCGGAGGCCTTTGGTTCGAGCACGAAGTGTGCTGCCTTTTCGCCGATACCAACGTAGGCAAGTCGATATTGGCAGTGCAGATGGCCGAGGATATCGCCGCTGACGGTCACACCGTGCTATATTTCGACTTCGAGATGACCGACAAGCAGTTTCAACTGCGCTACACCGACCCCGAAACCCGCGTCAACCATCAGTTTCCCAAGAATTTCCTGCGTGTCGAGATGAACGCCGACCACTCGATGCCACGCGACATAGTGGCCGTCTTCCGTGCCATCGAGGAGGCCGTCACCGTCACAAAGGCCGACACTATCATCATCGACAACCTCTCTTGGATATGCAACGAGACCGAGAACGGTGAGGCGGCAGGCGAACTGATGCAGTTGCTCTGCGGACTCAAGCGTGAGCGCGGACTCTCGATACTCGTGCTCGCCCATACCCCGAAACGTGCCGCCGCATCGCCCATAACGCAGAACTCGCTGGCAGGGTCGAAGAAGATAGCCAACTTCATGGACTCCATCTTCGCCATAGGCCGCGACCATTCGCGCCAGCCTGCGGGGCGCTATCTCAAGCAGATCAAGGTGCGCTCGGCAGCAGCCGTCTATCACGACGATGCCTGCGCCCTCTACACCATCCGCAAGCAGGACGCACGCCTGATGTTCTTCTCCGAGGAGACCACCGCCCCCGAATATCAGTTGCTTGAAAACGTAAACTCTAAGGATGACGCCCGCGAAGAACTGCGTGACCGGGCGTTGCAACTGAGAGCACAGGGCTTCTCAATCCGCCGCATCTCCGAAGAACTGGGCATCGCAAAAACCTGCGTCGGCTACTTTTTCAAGGATCGCTGCCGAAACTTTTGTCCGCAGTGTCCGCCGTGTCCGCC
>CAMWGM010000233.1 GCA_947173755.1 uncultured Muribaculaceae bacterium | reverse complement strand
GAGGATTGTAGGCGATGGTGTTGATCTCGGCGCCGGTCTGCCCGTTGAACACGGTGAGATATTCCGGTCCGGCCATGATCACTCCGGTGGTGTGGCTACCGGAGGTACCGCGATAGTCATCGGTCACCTTGTCATCGCCCATGAGGACGGCTTTGCCTTGACCGTCGATAGTTCCGGGTGCAGTCTTTACGATCATTTCCGCCTTACCGTCTCCGTCGAAGTCATAGACCATGAACTGTGTATAATGGGCACCGGCGCGGATGTTGCGGCCAAGGTCGATGCGCCACAGTTGTGTGCCTTCGAGGGTGTAGCAGTCGATATAGACGTTGCCGGTATATCCGTTCTGCGAATTGTCTTTCTGGTTTGAGGGATCCCATTTGACAAAGATCTCCATCTGACCGTCGCCATCGACGTCGCCGATCGAGCAGTCGTTAGGACTGTAGGAATAGGTTTCTCCCGCCGGAGTCGTGCCGTCGGCGGGGCGCACGAGTTTGATGCGTTTGTAGACATCAGGTTCAACCGAACATTCTTTCGAGGTCTCGGTTACGGCGTCGTTTGTCAAGGCTTTTACAACATATTTAGAATTGACAGTGCCGTCAGGATCGTTGAAATTTGTTCCGGCCGCGAGGGGAGTCGCATTGACTTTTGCCCCGTCGCGATAGACGTCGAAAACGACTTTCGGATCATCAGTCGGGAGCGAGCGCCATGAGACAAAGACGCTGTTGGCAGTCTTGACAGCCACAACGCCGCGGTCGAGCGTCTCGGTCTGCACCGCGCCCTGAGCCATGCCGGCCGACAGAGCAAGCACAGCCAGAGAAAGTAAAGTGTGTTTCATTTTTTTTGATATGGTGTTTTGGTATTAGTCCCTTTCTTATCGAGTCATGGCAAAGTTACGAAAAAAATAGCGAAGTCGGAAGTGTTTAACCTCTTTGACCTAAGATTTTTATCTCGCCTGCCAGGGTATGTCGGGGATTCCGAGGAGGGAATTGAGATAGCGGGCGAAGATGAAGAGGAAGTCGGAAAGCCGGTTGACGTATATCATGATTGTCTCAGGCACGGGATGGCCGGAGTCGCGCAGGTCGAGCAGTCGGCGCTCTGCCCGACGGCAGACGGCGCGAGCCACCTGGGCGTGTGAAGAGGCAATCGATCCTCCGGGAAGAATGAAGGTCTTCTGGGCGGGTGTGGCTTCATCGAGACCGTCGATGGCTTCCTCGAGGAGAGAGATGTCGGCGGTGTTAATGCATGCGATCCCTTGAGCCTTGTCGGGAGGGGTGGAAAGAAAAGCACCGATGTCGAACATGCGGCTTGAAATTTCGAGCAACAATGTGTCGAAACGTTCGGGACACACTTCAGGGATGGTTCTGACATGAGCCTCGAGCAGACCTATGAACGAGTTGAGTTCGTCGATCGTGCCATAGGTGTCAACACACAGGGAGTTTTTCGCGATGCGAGAGCCACCGTAGAGCGACGTCATCCCCGAGTCGCCTGTACGGGTGTAAAGTAATGATTTTGCCATGAAATTATCGGGTGGAGAGTTTGGTTACGAGTTTTTTTATTCCGGGGGCGGCGGCAGTAAGCGTGACCTCTCCGGCGGAGGGTGTGGAACGCAGGATTACGAGAATCTCGCCTCGACGTGCCCGCCGGGAGGCGGATGAAGGTGATGAGGGAGAGTGGAGTTCGTCGGAATACATGTCGCCGTTGTCGACCGCGACAATTTCCGCCTCACCGCTGACACTTACTTCGACGGGAAGATTGAATGTCGGGTCGCTGAGCCCTTTCGAATCTGTCACGCGCAGACGGATGTGCTGAATATCAAGTCCGTCTGCCTTCCAGTCGGGATTATCAGGTTCGGCTACCAGCCGTGTGGCTTTACCGGCGGTTTTTATCTCATGTTCGGCAACTTTCCTTCCCTCTTTATAGGCTGTTGCCTTCAGTCGGCCCGGCTTGTAAAGGAATTTCGGAAAATCGATTTTGTTTCGCCTGTAAGTGTCGTCAATAGGGTTGGCAATTTTTCCCAAGGACCGTCCATTATGGAAAAGTTCGACTTCATCGGCATTAGTAAACACGGTGACATCTATCGAATCGCCGGGATTGAAATTGAAATGGTCGACCTGGGCGGAGGCATTCATCAACTCGTCGTTCCAGACATAACTCTCGCCTGCTTTGTCATTGATGGCGATATGGACGACAGCTTCCGACGTGAACAAACTTTTCAGAAGCCATGCGTCAGGTTTGGGCTTGAGCGAGAGGTCAAACACTCCCTGAGTCCAGCCTTTTGCGGGCCATCCGGCGCTCTCGCCGAGATAGTCGATAAGGCCCCAGTAAGCGAGCCCGATCACTTTGGTCGAGTCAGGTTCGAAGAAGTTCGGACCCATAGCCGAGCGACTCGCCTCGCTCTGATAAAATTTCATGTGAGGAAATCTGCGGCTGTCGCCGGGAAAGTACATGTAGCGGTAGTTGTAGGAGGCTACATCGGTTTCGTGAACCAGAGGTGCCGGCAGTGAGTCGGTCTGCAGGTCGCGGTAGCGGGGATGCATGGCGACGGTGTAGGGCCGGGTCGAATCATAACGCTCCATGAGTTGTCTGAGCAACCTGTAGGTGGTCACACCCCAGTCGTTGAAAGGAAGATTGTTGTAACCCTGGAGTTCGTTGCCGAAACTCCATAGTACCACCGATGGATGCGACCTGTCGCGGCGCGCCCATTCAGGAAGATCGGTCTGCCATTGTGCCGCCCATTCGGCGCGTCCTCCCGAGAAATCTCTGAGCCATTTGTCGTAAAGTTCGTCGACGACGACAATGCCCAGCGAGTCGCAGATATTGAGAAAATCCACGGAATAAGGATTGTGGGAGGTGCGCACATGGTTGACGCCGAACTCTTTCAGCAGTTTCAGTCGCTTTTCAATTGCACGCGGATATGCCGCCGCGCCGAGTGCTCCGAGAGTGTGATGATTGGCTATACCTTTCAGCAAAACTTTCTCACCGTTGATTTTCATTCCGAAGTCAGGCGCAAACTCAACGGTGCGTATACCGGTTTTGACCGACAGGCGGTCAGCAGTTGTGCCGTCCGCGCGACGGAGCCGCGCGTCGAGAGTATAGAGCGCCGGCGAAAATAAGTTGCAAAATTAAGCCTAGCAAAACCCGAAATACGGGAGCCCCTACTAGCCATTTTTACAGCCCCCCATTATTT
>CAMWGM010000232.1 GCA_947173755.1 uncultured Muribaculaceae bacterium | reverse complement strand
CTACAAAATCGACTTTCAATCTGCATTCGCCGATATCACCGTGCTGAAATGTAACATTCGTCAGCCCGATCTCCTCGGCAATCGATTGTGCGACCCGGATCTTTTTTCCGATGCGGTCAATGAGATGGAATTTGCATTCCGGCCATAATATGGCCAAAGGAATACCGGGGAAGCCTCCGCCGGTCCCGAGATCAAGGAGTGACGAATCTTTTTCAGGCGTGAAAAATTTTGCAATTGCCAGCGAATGAAGTATATGATGAGTATAAAGATTCGAGATGTCTTTTCTGGAAATTACATTGATTTTTTCATTCCACGAGGGATAAAGAGTGCCCAATTTACCGAATTGCTCTATCTGAAGAGGCGTGAGATCAGGAAAATATTTTAGTAGTTCGTCCATATTTGAGTGTACCTGCTTGTTGAATGTCTAACAATTTCTTCCAAACGAATGTTTAATATACGTATTACAGGCAAAGTTAACAATTATCCATGATTTTTCATTACTTTTGCATCACATTTACTCATAAACTCTTCTACATATGCTAAAACTTGGAAATAATAACACCTTACAGGTGTCAAGACTCGTCGATTTCGGCGCTTACCTTTCTGCTGACAACGGAATTGAAATACTACTTCCTAAAAAATATATAACCACACCTCTTCAGCCGGGCCAGGAGATTGACGTTTTTGTATATAATGATTCGAGCGACCGACCGGTGGCCACCACTGAAATTCCATTTGCTCGGGTTGGGGAATTTGCCTTCCTGCAGGTTGCGGATGTCAATAAGTTCGGTGCATTTCTCGACTGGGGCATCCCTTCAAAACACCTCCTTGTACCGTTCTCGGAACAAACAGTCAGACTTACCGTCGGGATGGTAGCGCTTGTTTACATATATGTCGACCATAATTCCGGACGCATCGTGGCCTCCGCAAAAATTGATAAATTTCTGGGCAACGAATATCCGCGATACAAGAGAGGACGAAGGGTTGATGCCCTGATTTATAAACACACTGAGAATGGTTATAAAGCGATTGTCGACAATCGTTTCCATGGTCTGATCTATGAATCCGATCTCTACAAGCCCCTGATTGTGGGAGAACCGGTCGCAGCATACGTCAAGCAGGTACGCAGCGACGGTAAGATCGACCTTCTCCTGAGTGGCGGCGACGACGGAAGGGTCGACTCGCTTACTCACAGAATTATGGACTCTCTTAAAGAAAATGGTGGTGTCCTCGCAATGAGCGACAATTCTTCTCCCGAAGAGATAAGAGAAGCCTTCAACTGCTCAAAAAAAGATTTCAAGAAAGCACTCGGAAAACTATACCATGACCGCCTTGTCAGGCTTTCTGACAAAGATGTTCGTCTCGTCTGACGTCCACCAGTATTTCTGCCAATGGGTTCGCCGCTGTTTGTATATATTGCCTCCCGTTTCTCTCTCCTTTCTACAGGAAGTCGCCGACGCTCAGGTCTCACCACCGGTATTGTCGGTGTTGCACTTTCCTTGTCGGTCATGATCATATCTATTGCGGTCATGCGGGGATTCAAGGAGCAGATCATCCGTAAGGTGGTTGGTTTTGAGTCGGCAATTACAGTAGCCGTCCCGGAAGTTGATAATCCGGATCCGACCAAACCCCACCTATTTGATCGTGTTTTTCTGGATGATGTTAGGAGAATCTTGCCCGAGGGAGCATCGGCATCATTCAGTCTCAGACACCCGGCACTTCTTAAAACACAGGAGGCTTTTCGCGGTGCTTCCATCAAAGGCTTATCTTCTGATTCGGATACTTCGTTTCTCAGCACATGTATCGTCGAAGGTGAGTTGCCCGACTTCGGTGTCGATTCTACCTCAACTCATATTGTCATTTCCAAGATGCTCGCATCATCGTTAGATGTCGGTGTCGGCGACCGCATCGATTGCTTTTTTATCGGAGATGGAACATACCGTATCCGCCGGCTCAAAGTTAAAGGCATTTTCGACACTCATTTCGCGGAATTCGACAATAATATATTGTTCGGATCAATTGAAATGCTCAGGCAACTATCGTCGATGCCGAATGAGAAAGCGCCCCTTATAGAAATCAATGGGCTCAAAGGCGAAGAATTTATAGGCGAGACCACGCAGGAACTTAACCGACTCGTCCACGATAAATTTCTATCCGGCGAACTCCCTTTCGTAGCACATGTTGTCAGTATATATGATTCTGGTGCAATCTACTTCAACTGGCTCGCATTACTTGACACAAACGTAACTGTAATTCTGGTTTTGATGAGTCTTCTCGCGGCTCTCACTCTTGTATCATCACTTTTTATCATTGTTCTACGGCGAGTCCGTGACATCGGTACACTGAAAGTACTTGGGGCAACCGATTCCCTGATCCGAAACGTGTTTATCACCCTCACGATGCGTATCCTTTTTGCTGGAATGCTGATCGGAAACGTTCTTAGTCTGTTCCTCCTGTGGATCCAGCAGGAGTTTTCGGTCATGCCTCTTGATCCCGAAGCCTACTATTTGGATACGGTGCCGGTAAGTATTTCATTCCCGATGATACTTCTTCTTAACGGGGCAACTTTTGTGATCGCCTATCTCATACTTCAGTTACCTTCTGCCATTGTCGCGTCCGTTTCCCCTGCCCGTACGATAAACTATAACTGAAGTAAGAAATTTTCAGTGTCATCCCTCAAATTATTCTGCAGTCATTTGCAATTAGACTTAAAAATCATTACCTTTGCATATCTTTGGCAGATGCTCTCTTTGTGTCTGTCGCTGTCCGCTGGCAAGATTGAAAATAATTCTATTATAATATCAAATTCTAATCAAACCAATGAAAAGAGTTTATACTTTCGGAGATGGTAAAGCAGAAGGCAATGCCTCTATGCGTAATCTCCTCGGCGGTAAGGGTGCTAACCTTGCCGAGATGAACCTTCTCGGTATGCCCGTACCTCCCGGTTTCACCATCACCACCGATGTCTGCACCGAGTACACACAGTATGGCCGCGACGAAGTGGTCAAGAAACTCGATAAGGATGTCCACGAAGCTATCGCTCATGTAGAAGCACTGACCGGTAAAAAATTCAACGATCCCGCCAATCCCCTTCTCGTTTCCGTTCGTTCGGGTGCGCGCGCTTCGATGCCCGGCATGATGGACCCCGTCCTCAACCTCGGCATGAACGACGCCACCGTAGCTTCTCT